>CAYZJL010000057.1:0-11364 GCA_964478615.1 uncultured Zetaproteobacteria bacterium | reverse complement strand
CGAACCGGCACGGCCGTGAAGCCACTGGATTTTGAATCCAGCGTGTCTACCAATTTCACCATCCCGGCAAACTCAGGGTTCAGATTTAAGACGGCGCGAATCATGTCATTATCAGAGAGGCTGTCAATAGTATGTAAGTAGGTAGCCAGGGCAATCGCATTAAAATAAAGACTGTCTGTGAATGGATTTACGTATAATCTGGTGAATTCCGTTGTTTGTTCAGAGGGTCATTAATTCATAACTGGGCTTCAGGTTTAGCCTTGCGGTGTACGGAGTTGAGACTGAATCTCTGTTACACGTTCGCGGGTGAGCGGGTAGCGCCACATCGATAGTACGGCCAGGCTTAAAAAGATTACCGGGATAAACAGATAGGCAGTACGTACTTTCAGCAGGGTCTCTTCTGAGAGCATGGTTTCCTGACCTACTACACCGGCCCAGGCTAAGAGTGCTCCACTTCCCAATGCTACAATGCCGATGGCAGTTTTGTAGACCAGAGCGAAGACGGCGCTGTAGAGGCCTTCACGGCGGTGGCCGGTGTTTAACTCATCCTCATCACAGATATCTGCGGCAAATGAACCATTGACCGCCCAGCAGGCACACAGGCCCCAGGCAGCTACCACTACGGGGATAATCTGTAACCATGGATTGGCTGGCGTAAACAGCCACCAGCTTGAGGCATAACCGACAATGGAAATGAACAAGCCTGTAAATAGAATTACCTTCTTATCGACGCGTTCGCTGGCCCATGAGATCAGCGGCATGGCGAGGAACTGGCCGGTGACCTGTATAACTGTCATCACACCACCGATCTGTGCGGCCAGCATTTTATCACCCTCACAGACATAAAAGATGCCGATATAGGTCATGAAGGGCAGGGCAAAGAAGAGACCCATAAATACTGCGAACACCGAGCCCATCAACATGCGGAAGCTTTTGTTTATTGCTGTGAGTTTGATTGCTTTGAAGAGAGAGAGATGTTCTTTTTTCTTTTTCTCATTATCGCCAAAACGTTCGCGACATAACACGGCAGGTAGCATGGTGGAGATCAGGACAAGCAGGCCGATGCCTAAGCCCACTAATCTAACTCCGAGTACTTCATCACCACCCAGCCATGCCCCTGCCATTTGTGACCAGAGATAGAGATAACCGACCAGCAGGCTGGCACAGAATGAGGCAACCAGCCTATAAATCTGCAGATTGGTACGTTCGGCATAATCATCCGTCAGCTCAATGCCGAGGCCGGAGAATGGAATCACGAAGATGCTGAAACTGAAATAGAAGAACAGGCAGACCACTGCAAAGGCCACGAACATAATCAGCGAAGAGTGCGAAGTGATGCCGAACTGGTGCAGGAATGGTGAATTCAGCAAATCATCGGTCGGTAGGATGCGCAGTGATGTGGTGCTATTAGTGACTGCGGGTGGCGCGTTGATGATGATGCTCTGCGCTATTTCCCAGTTATCCGGTGTGAATGTCAGTTCTCTTGGTTCGATGCTGATTTCCAGCGAAGCATCACCGTTACTCACCTGCTCGATGGTGAAAGACGTGGCGGTTTCCGGTGCGCGCATGAGTTTGATATCGAAACTGGAGGATGTGGTTTCAGGCGAGAGTCGGACATCTTTTGTGCTCACCGTGTACCAGGAGAGCGAATCGTGCAGTGCGGCGGAGGGCTGCATTTTCTGTGCTACAGTTTCTGTTTGTAGATGCACGGTGACCAGTTTGGGCAGTTGCGGCACCAGTGCTGGCAGAAACCAGACGGCACAGAAGAAGAGTGTCATCAGGATGGAGCCGACAAACATCCAGGGCCTGCGCCGCCCCCAGCGTGAGTGTGTATTATCGGTCAGATTACCGATGATCGGATCAACAATGGCATCAATAATGCGGGATAGCGCCATTGCCAAGCCGATGGCCAGGGTGCTGAAACCGAGTGCTACATTAAAGATCGGGAATACCAGCGAGAGAATGGCGGAATTGGCGATGTTTTCACCAAAACCACCCACGCCCCAGGCAAGCTTAGTACGAACCGGCAGTTTTCTCGCAGAAGGGGTTCCAGCTACCGGTGTGTCTGATTGCTGAGGGCGTGGGGTGTCGGACATGGGTTAGTGCTCCGTCCGCAACATATCTTGTGTTTCAGCAGGTATGGCCGGGAGCTTCGCCAAGGCGTGCGAACGCAGGACTGGCCGAGCCAATTCAAGCGAGTGCAACGACGGCGAAGACCCGTCCAGACCTGCCCGCAGGGAGCGTATCTCATAAGGCATGACTGCGTTGTATCCCTTGGCAATGGAATAACCATTACCCGCAGAACACGCCTTGTCCTGACTCATGAGAGGCGCTCTGAAGCGAAAGCTATGTTGCGGATGAAGCACTAGTTCCCAGCTTTAAGGTGATCAATCACGGCTTGTGCAGTGGTGAAGCACATACCTGTGACGGTATCGGCACAGCCGTAATAGATGGCGATGCGGCCTGTATCTGCATCGGTGAGGGCTGCACATGGGAATGTGACATTGGGTACATCACCCACGCACTCATATTGCTCCCACGGTGCGATAAGGAAATGCTTGGAACGGTGGATCACTTTCCACGGTTCATCGCGATCAAGCAGCGCAGCACCAAAGCTGTAAACAAAACCGTTACAGGAGGTGAGTACACCGTGATAGATCATTAACCAGCCTTCGCTGGTCTCAATCGGGATTGGGCCAGCACCGATCTTGGTAGATTGCCAGCCGTCGCTAGTGCCCATCACATGGCGGTGGCAACCCCAATGTTCCATGTCCGGGCTTTGGCTGATAAAAATATCACCGAAGGGTGTATGACCGTTATCACTCGGACGCGACAGCATCATATATTTACCGTTAATCTTGCGCGGGAACAGTACGCCGTTGCGGTTGAAGATCAGGAATGCATTTTCGAGCTGATGGAATGCTTTAAAATCACGGGTCCATGCTACGCCGATGGTTGGACCGTGATAACCGTTGCACCATGTGACGTAATAACGATCTTCGATCCATACCACGCGCGGGTCATAACCGTATTCCCAGCTACTTATTTCCGGATCTTCGTTGATGAACTGAATGCGCTCGGGTTTGATCTCCCAATTGATGCCATCATCGCTGAAACCAACATGGATCTGCATCTCGCGAGCTGTAGAGTCGCAGCGGAATACACCAGCAAATTTACCGTCAAACGGTACGGCTGCACTGTTAAATGTGCTGTTGGCACCGGGGAACGGGTTGCGCGGAATGATCGGGTTCTGGTCATAACGCCAGACCACATCTGCGCACTCTTTTGACTTGTCCTGCCATGGGATGTTGGGCAAAGATTCTCCGATGATGGTCACTTGATTCATGATTGTTCCTTTGTCTCTGAGATGAATTTTTCGGCTTATGACACAGCACGCACACCGCTTTGATAGCAGTGCTGATTAGAGCTAATTCATGCGCAACTGTACAGGGCTAAATGCAGGCCTGCCGGGCGTAAGTGATTACAGATCGAGTGTCAGACTACCCGGATATTCCAGTGCCTCTTTGACCGCCACCAGAAAACGAACCGCATCAGCACCATCAATCAGGCGATGATCGTAGGAGAGAGCCAGATACATCATGGGGCGAATAACGATGGTATCATTTTCGACCACGGCCCGTTTCTGAATCGTATGCATGCCGAGAATGCCACTCTGCGGTGGATTCAGAATAGGAGTGGAGAGCATCGAACCAAACACACCGCCATTGGTGATGGAGAATGTGCCGCCCTTCAGATCATCTGGTAGCAGGCCACCATCACGCGCTTTGGTGGCCAGATTACTGATGCCCAGCTCAATCTGGGCCAGATTCATCAGGTGAGCATTGCGCAAGGTCGGTACTACTAAGCCTTTATCAGTACTCACGGCGATACCGACATCGAGATAGTTATGGTAAACGATGTCATTCGCTTCGATATAGGCGTTGAGGGCTGGGTATTGTGAGATGGCCTGGGATACGGCACGTACGAAGAACGACATGAATCCGAGTTTCACACCATGTTTATCCTGAAATGCTGTGCCAAAACGGCTGCGCAGATCCATCACGGGCTGCAGATTCACTTCATTGAAGGTGGTGAGCATGGCGGCTGTGTTTTGGGCACTCTTTAAGCGTTCAGCGATGCGCTTGCGCAGACGGGACATCGGGACCCGCTCTTCAATGCGTTCATTGTCCGTTGATGGAGCATTTGAGGCTGCGATGACAGCGCTTTCGTTCTGTGCTGTCGATTGTGCCGTCGTTTGTGATTTTGTAGTGGGCGTTTCGATTTCAAGGCTTTCAGTTGTAGCAGGGCTCTCAACTACCGCTGGGCTTTCAATGCGCTGCTCAGCCTGAGCTGCTTTTACAGCCTGTGCGCTGCTATCAATGAGTCCGATCACTTCTTCGGGTTCAACAAGATCATCGACCTGCCTGGTGATAGTTTTGAGTATACCTGCATCAAGAGCGGTGATTTCCATGGTGATTTTATCACTTTCGATTTCAGCCAGTACATCATCAACGACTACCGCGTCACCCTCTTTTTTTAGCCAGGATACAAGTGTCGCTTCAGATTCAGACTCTCCCAAACTGGGGACCTTAATTTCGATATCCATGCTTAATCTCCTTGATTGTTTTAAGCCAAACGGCCATCGCTGTGATTGGCCAGGGCGTGATCAACCAGTTTCTTGAGTTCCTGTTTATGGCGCGTAATGGAACCGACTGCCGGTGCGGCGGACTCCGGTCGGGTGATACTGTATATCTTCTGGTTGTTGAGTAAAACCTGGCGAATAGGGCTATTGAGAAACAGCCACGCACCCTGATTTTTCGGTTCTTCCTGTACCCAGTAGATTTCCGCAGTTGTTTTGTAGAGTTCCAGTTGTTGGCGCAGCCCTTTGTCGGGGAATGGGTAGAGGCGTTCGAGTCGAATAATGGCGATATCGGTGATCTCACGCTTTTCGCGTTCGGCCAATAGATCGTAATAGACTTTACCTGAGCAGATGATCAATCGACGCACGTCAGCTGTGCTGATGTTTTGATCGGACTCTGGCAATACCGGATTGAACTGACCGGAAGTAAAATCTTCAAGCGCAGAGAACGAGGCTTTGTTCCTCAACATGCTTTTTGGAGCCATCATAATCAGCGGTTTACGCATACGGCTTAATAACTGTCTTCTGAACAGGTGAAACAGTTGTGCAGGTGTGGTTGGGTAGGCCACCTGCATATTGTCCTCGGCACAGAGCTGCAAATAGCGCTCAAGCCTGGCGGATGAATGCTCTGCCCCTTGCCCTTCATAACCGTGTGGTAACCACAACACGAGGCCGGACATGCGGCTCCACTTGGTTTCACCGGCTGCAATAAACTGATCAATCACCACCTGCGCAACATTGGCAAAATCACCATACTGGGCTTCCCAGATTACCAGTGCTCTTGGTTCAGCGATGGAATAACCGTACTCATAACCGAGTACAGCCATCTCCGATAACATTGAGTCGACCACAAGGAAGTGAGATAGTGGGCCATTTTCTGTTTCGCGCAGTGGTACAAAAGCCTTGCCGGTGATTTGATCATAGACCACGGCATGACGATGGAAGAAGGTACCACGTCCTGAATCTTCGCCGGAGAGGCGTACCCAGTGGCCCTCATGGACCAGTGTGGCGTAGGCCATCGTTTCACCACAGCCCCAGTCGATGGCCTGTTTACCATCCATCATCTGAATACGGCCATCAAATATTTTTTCGACCCTGGCATGCAGTGAAAAATTAGCAGGTAGACGATGTACTTTGCGCACCAGATTCTTGAGTAAATCTGCATTAACTGCTGTCTCCGGCTCATCAGCTTGACCAGAAGTGAATCCTTCCCAGCGTCCTTGCAGGCTGTTCACCGGGCTAGGGGCCGGGCGGTCTTTATTACGGCTGCGGCGTACTTTATCGAGGCAGTCGCGGTAGGTGGCGACCATGGCGCTGTAATCGGTGTCGCTGATGATGCCATCCTGAATGAGGCGGTTGCGATAAAGCATGCCGACCGTCGGGTGACTGGCAATACGTCGGTACATCAACGGCTGGGTGACTTCGGGTGCATCAGATTCATTGTGACCATGGCGACGGTAACAGATCAGATCCAGAACAATATCTTCATGAAAGGTGTTACGGTATTCAACTGCGATTTCAGTGGCCAGACAGCAGGCCTCCGGATCATCACCATTCACATGCAGGATCGGTGCATGCACGATTTTGGCAATATCGGTGCAGTAGGTGGAGGAGCGGGCATCGTGGGGGTTTACAGTGAAACCAATTTGGTTGTTCACCACGATATGGATGGTGCCACCGGTGCGGAAACCGCGCAGTTTGGATAGTTCAAGGGATTCAGCCACCACACCCTGACCGGCAAATGCGGCATCGCCATGCAGCAATACACTCATTACCTCGCGTTTGGTTTTATCTTTACGACGGCACTGTCTGGCCCGAACACTTCCAAGTACAACTGGCGTGATGATCTCCAGGTGTGAGGGGTTAAAGCCTAATGACATATGTACGGTGCCACCGGGAGTGGACACATCCGATGAGAAACCGAGGTGGTATTTTACATCGCCTTGTCCCTGCACATCATCCTCAAAATGAGCCCCTTCAAATTCGGAGAAAATATCAGCCAGTGATTTACCCATAATGTTGGCCAGTACATTTAAGCGCCCACGATGCGCCATACCGAGAATGATCTCCTTGGTATGGTTGCTGCCGGCATGCTGAATCAAGGTATCGAGCATGGGGATCAGGCTTTCTCCACCTTCGAGCGAAAAACGTTTCTGGCCGACATAACGTGTGTGCAGAAAACGTTCAAATTCTTCGGCATGCATGATACGGCCAAAAATATGGCGGCGTGTTTCGGCATCATAGCTGGGTTTGGAACGAATGCGCTCAAGACGTGACTGCAGCCAATGGCGGCGGGCAGAATTGGTGATATGCATAAACTCAGGGCCGATATGGCCACAATAGGTCTGCTGCAACAGAGAAAGAATATCGCACAATGGCATGTGTGCATCGCCACTCAGGTTGCCTGTCGGAAAATGTTGATCCAGATGGATGTTAGACAGACCATAATAGGCAAGTTCAAGTTCAGGACTGGCCGCGCGGGGGTTGAGCTTGAGTGGGTCAAGTTCGGCATGCAGATGACCATGCATGCGATAGGCCTGAATCATGTAGATGGCGCGTGAAGGAAACTCGATATCATCCTGGTGACCTTGTGATAGTGCTTTGCCGGATGAGTGCTTTGCTCTGTGTTCTTCTGGTGTAGATTGATGTGAGAAACGCGCAGTGGGGCGCATCTTTTCAAGCATGGCCTGATGGCTTGTCTGCTCGTGCTTCGTTTCATCCGTAAGGCCTGCAAAATATGTAACCCATTGCGCGGGGAGAGATTCGGGTTGTTTGAGATATTGTGCATGCAGCGCTTCCAGATAGATGCCGCCGGCACTAAATAGTTCATCCTGTGCAGTATCTGTCGTTGTTTGTTTACTGCTCACATAACCTCCAGATATAAACCGATCCATTCATGAATAGTGACCAAAGTCGCGTTGCAACTACCCAGCGATTAAATAAACAACATGAAGCATTTATGCATGTTGTTTATTCAAGAGTGTAGACTAGTGCTTTTGTTCACGTTGCATAGGCCCATTGATACCATAATATACCCATGTATTCATGCAATGCATCAGATGAGTCGGCTAACACATGTGCTTGTGGTAAAAAACTAAGCAAATGATATGCCTCTTTTTTAGCTATATAGGCGCAGGGTGCTGGAATGACACGCAAACCCTGAGACTTGAATGCGTGCACAGCACGCGGCATATGCCATGCTGTGGTCACCAGAATAATTTTCCTGATACCCTTATCCTGTAGTATCTGTTGTATATGGGTGGCATTTTCCCATGTGGTTTTGGCGGTGTCTTCTCGGAAGACCCTGGAGGGAGCTACACCAAGTTTAATCAACCAGCGCTGCATCACCTTGCCTTCAGCTTCTCTATTGTCGGATAGGCCCTGACCACCGGTCGCATACACATCGAGCTCAGTTTTTTTGGCGATTTCAGCTGCATAGACGGTGCGCATCAAGGCGTGATCAGATAGCGCATTGCGACCACCAAATTCAGGGGCTTTTTCATAAATACCAGCACCCAACAGAACGATTGCGATATTGTCGGTTGTTAATTGTTGTTGGGTTTGATGATTGATATTCAGGGCTGAATAATGGGTTTCTAAAGGAGAGATCAATGCATCGCGCACCGGTTCAGTAGAAAGTATCCAGAGCAGTGATAGAGATATGATCACCAGCTCTTTACCGCCGCGATATTTCAAAAAGAGTAAGCCGATCGCGGCAAGTAGAATGAAACCAGCTGGAGGTAGCAGCAGCAGGGTGATAGATTTAGTAAGGAATAACATGCTTGCAGTAGTCAGATTTAGCTAGATATTGAATTATGCTGAGAATCCTCAGGCTCAATCATCAAGATCCTCTTCATCATCAAAGATGAAGTGGTATGGAGATGTGATCACATCCATGGTGGTCACCAGTCCATAACGCACATAGGAGCAAGACGACAGCATGAACAGGGAGAGACACAGAATGATAAGCAAACGCATGGGTGTAACCTCTAACTATATTTTGGCATGACTATAACCATGATAAGGCTGAGAACAAGGTAGCTATTATCTGGATTTCAACGGTGTTAACATCGAGCTGCGCCCTACCATGATATCAATGGCTTTAAACATGCGTTTGAACACAGGCTCCTGACAATAAGGGATGCCGTGTTTTTTACACACCTCGACAACCCTGGGTTGTACATATTGATACTGGCTTAACGGAATATCAGGCCACAGATGATGTTCAACCTGATAATTTAACCAGCCATAAAAGAAGTCATTAAAATTTGATCCGGTTGGGTAGTTCACGGAACCTAAAATTTGTCGGAGGTAGAATTCACCTTTGCCTTTGCCGCGCTCTTCAAACATCATGATATCATCACCGGCATGATTGGGTACGATGACCAGAAATGAATGCATATTGGTGAACACTTCAGCCATGATGGATGTCAGTAATACACTAATAACTGCCTCAGTTCCCAGTGGTAGAAACAGCAGTGGCAATAGCATAAAACGAAATGCAAAATAAGGCAGAATACTCTGGAACCATAATGCTTGCCCGCGCTTGGTGAACAGACTCCAGCTGCCACCGCGCACCATATTGGGCGTGGCTTCTCCATTTTGACGGGCCTGACTGATACGCAGTTCTTTATGTGTTCTGGGTGTGTAATAGGCTATTTTCCAAACCATCGTAAACAGAGCAATCAGGATAAAACGCATAAATAGCGGTAGTTTTGAATTGCGTAACCATTCCATATTATGTTGAAGATGATCAGGGTCGAGCCTTTCCCCCAGGTTGTAATGATGCAGTACATCATGCTCCTGATGCCATGCTGCCGGTGTAACCCAATCAGGCCAATCAATAAAGCGGCGCCAGCCTTGAGCGAACCTTTTACTGGTATAGGCGTCCGGTATATTGGCTACTTTATCATAGCCTTTATGCACAATCGGGTGTGTCATCTGCGTCCAGCGCGTAAAGCTGCCCTGGCTGATCAACAGGGCGGAAACAGGGTTAGGGAAAATCCATGCCGTTGCATAACCAAGAAAAGAGCAGAATCGTCCCCAGCGCTCCATTTTCTTCAGGTGTGCAAAATCATTCTCGCCCATGCGAGCTAACACATCGTGGTGAATGGCATCCAAATCTTTGGCTAATTGCTTTCGATCTACCGTCTGATAACTGTTTAAACTCACGCTTGCTCCTGCTTGAACCGGGGACGAGTGTTTACAATCATAGATTAATTTGTCCTTGAAGTCAGACCTGTTCTTATGAAGGGGCATGACAAGATATTATCGAAGAAGGTACCTACCCGTGTCACTGAATACTCTGAATTTTATCTGCGCTGAGGTCTTCTGCCCCGATTCTGTCTGTTGCCATTTGGGCGTCCACCGGGCTTGCTGTTGTGTTGTTCGGCGCGATCTCCTTTTTGCATTCCTTCAGCCGTAGCCTCCGGAGCAGTGGGTTTACCGATTTCCAGCATTTCAGGCTCGATGTGGCAGACCGGGACCTGGCGACTGATGTACGCTTCGATGTCAGGCAGCCCAAAACAGAAACGTTCGCAGGAAAATGAGATGGCGGTACCACTGGCGCCAGCGCGGGCAGTGCGGCCGATGCGATGTACATAGTTTTCAGCATCTTCGGGCAGGTCATAATTGAATACGTGGGTTACACCATCAATATGCAAACCACGGCTGGCGACATCGGTCGCAACCAGCAGGTGCAGCTTGCCATTGGTGAAATCTTCTAGAATGCGCATGCGTTTTTTCTGACGTACATCGCCGGATAGAATGCCAACAGCAAAACCGTAACGGGCGAGATTTCGTGCAACACGTTCGCCAGTACGCTTTTCGTTAATGAATACCATACCACGCTCGACATTGGATTCACGCAACAGGTGAACAAGGATCGGGAATTTATCTTCCATGCTGGTGTGGTACATTGATTCAGTGATGCCTGAGGCGATCAGGTCACCCTCTTCAGCCCGCAATTTTTCCGGTTCATTCATGTGTTCATAGGCCATTTCCAGTACGCGGTGAGAGAGGGTGGCAGAAAACATCAGCGATTGACGCTCATCATAATTGGGCAGACGGCGCAGCATAAAGCGCAGATCATTGATAAAACCGAGATCGAACATGCGGTCGGCTTCATCAATAATCAGCATGTCGGCTTTGGAGAGGGAGTATACGCGTTTCTTCAAATAGTCGATCAATCGACCGGGTGTGCCAATCAGGATATCTACGCCCTCTTCGAAACCCAGACGCTGTTTTTCATAATCCACGCCACCAAATACAGTGTGCAGTTTTAGATCGGTGTATTGGGCCAGTTTTTTTGCATCTTCGGAAATCTGTACGACCAATTCACGTGTTGGTGCAATAATCAGTACACGTGGATGATGGGTTGTGCGCCCCTTTTTGGGCTCGGAAGTGAGCAGGCGGTTGATAGCGGTGATTAAAAATGTCGCTGTTTTACCCGTGCCTGTGCGTCCCTGACCTGCGATATCCTTGCCTGCCAGCGTGATAGGAAGAGCGGCTTGCTGTACATCGGTCATCTCGGTAAAACCAAGTGAATCAATGCCTTTTTGCAAGGCTTCGGGAAGATTTAATTCCGTAAATAAGGTGGGTTGGATGACCAGCGTCTGTTTCATGGCGGGGAACTGTATGCGCAGAAAGAAGAACTTACCACAAAAGCCGGAGCAGTAGCATCATCATAGAGAGGGTTCCTTCCATTTATCATAACTATATTATTA
>CAYZJL010000056.1:4687-11407 GCA_964478615.1 uncultured Zetaproteobacteria bacterium | reverse complement strand
AAAACCGGCCATCCTAATTGTCGCCGACCGGACAAAGTAATTGACGCGGGACATCAGTTCATTTTTTTTCGGATTCTATGATTGAAAATAGTCTGTAAACAAGTGATGCGATAGTCTAAAATCTGAATATTTGCTTCCAGAAGCGAGCATGCCGTGGGGTTGATATTGTTCGGTTTCGTAGCTCAGCTCAACCTACACGTGCTCAGAGTGGGAGTAGGGAGTATATTGCCTGTCAGCAGTGAGCGAAGAATGATCTTTTTTTTAATGCTGCACCAAGTTTGTAATCACACGTGTAGAGGGTGCGGATGGAAAACCATGTTTCATTAGAGCGACAGTTTTCACCTGTCTCTAAAAACCAAGAAGAGGTGGAAAGAGACGAAATCCTATCGGTTTGGGATCATGTCAAACCAAAGGTGTGGGATGATATCGACAGTGAATTTCGTTGTGTCATTCTGGCGGAAGCAGGTGCTGGAAAAACCGAGGAAATGCGAGAACGTGCGAGAGTGCTGGTGAGCCAAGGGAAACCAGCCTTCTTTATCCGTATTGAGGATATTGAATCCGATTTTAACACTGCATTTGAGATAGGTGAGGAAGAGCAATTTCAATCATGGTTGCAGTCGACGGAGGAAGCATGGTTTTTTCTAGATTCTGTTGATGAGGCGCGGCTTGAAAATTCGAGAACTTTTGAAAAAGCATTGCGTCGCTTTGCCAAAGGCATAAAAAGAGGTGCGCACAGAGCGCACATCTATCTCTCCAGTCGACCTTACGCATGGCGTCCGAGGGAGGATCGAATACTCTTGGATGAGATCCTGTTTCTTGCGGCCCCGCAGGAGGAAGTGGATAGGGAAGAAGGTCAGCAATCTGAATTTCAAAGTGCGCTCACGGTTTACACTATGAGTCCCTTGGATGAAGAAAGGGTTCGTCATTTTTGCGAGGCTCGTACAGCGAATGATATCAATCGACTGTTGCATGAAATTGAACGTGCCAATCTCTGGAGCCTGGCAGAGCGTCCATTTGACCTCGAAGGTATTCTGGCCAAATGGGACGAGGATAGCGCCCTAGGCGGTCGCTTAGAGCTACTCCAACACAACATTGACAAGCGGTTGCGCGATGACCACAACACTAATCGGGCCCAGCGCCAACCTCTGAATCTTGAACGGGCAAGAGAAGGCGCACGTCGCTTGGCCGCCGCAGTCGTGTTGACTGGTCAAGTAGGCCTCAATGTGCCCGATAATGAACCAACCAAACCAGGTCTCGAAGCAGAATCTATCCTCGACGATTGGGATCCAAAGGATGTGTACGCACTGTTGGAACGAGGAGTCTTCAACGACATCATTTATGGTGCAGTGCGATTTCGGCATCGGGATGTGCGCGAATTACTTGCTGCAGAGTGGTTCGACGGATTGTTGCAAGCGGGTAACAGTCGCTATTCGGTAGAATCCCTATTCTTTCGCGAGAAATATGGTGAAAAAGTTATTACCCCCCGACTTCGTCCGATTTTACCATGGCTTATCCTATTCGATAATGAGATCCGTTCCACAGCGGTGAAAATTCTCCCTGAAATTACCGTCGAAGGTGGCGACCTGTCTCGGTTTCCTTTGTTAGAAAGGCGGAGTATTCTTGCAGATATCGTCCGTCGAACTGTTTTGGACGAAGGTGACCGCTCAGCACAAGACAACGATGCTATCGCACGGATCGCGAATCCAGACCTTTCAGAAGACACACTACAGCTTATCAACGAATATGGAGCCAATGATGATGCTATCTTCTTTCTTGGTAGATTGGTCTGGCAAGGAGAAATGGCAAACTGTGTAGCTCCTTTTATTGAAGTTGCGGTAGATAGTTCTCGAGGAATCTATGCTCGAATTGCATCGGTTCGTGCAGTGATGACTTGTGGCTGTGGCGAGCAGAAACAAACCTTGTGGCAAAAGCTAAACGAGAGCGAAATCGAAATTCCGCGTAGATTGCTTGCGGAGTTGGTTACGCATGCGGAGCCTGATAGCCATAGTGTCCAGCATTTATTGAGCTCACTAAGTAAAATACCGACTTACAAACGATACGAAGCCGCCGGTCTAGGCCGTGCAATTCATGCATTTGTTGAGCGACTTCCTATTGATGGCGACCAACAGGCCATCACCCAATTTCTTGATGGGTTACATGTCTATCTCAATAGGCCACCCTATGTCGAGAGACAAGAATGCCGTGTTTCGAAGGAATATGCTTGGCTTCTAAACCCCGCTACTCATGCGGTAGAAAAATTGGTTAAAGCGAGGAGCTCAGTAGTGTTCGGGACGAAGGCTCTCTCCATCATGTTAATGGTTCCCGCCCTACGCTTTTGGCATGATAATGATTTCAGTGAGTGTAAAGGTAATTTACAGGCAATTGTCTCCAGTTGGGCGGATCTTAATGATGCCCTCTACTGGGCCAGTATTGAACAGGCGCGATTTGCCAAAGCAGAGAAATCAAGTGAACCGTTGACCGATGATTGGTCTATTTCGTGGCTTGGCCATTATTGGGGTTTCAATACTGCGAGCTTTCCAAGGCTGCTTGACTACATGCGTTCTCGCACGTTACAGGATGATAAGTTAATAGCGCTTAGTACGGCGGTTCGGGTCTATGTGCAAGCAGACAGACCAACACAAATTCTGAACGACCTGCAAGGTGCTGTAGCTGACGATCCCATCTTGCGACATCAGTTTGATATTCTTCTTAACCCGCCAGTGTCAGAGACGATGCGAATGCACGAAGAAAAGCATGAAAAACATCAGCGTGAACAGGATGAAGAGGACGAGAGAAGAAAACAGGCTCGAGACACGTGGATGGCAGACTTGCGCGCCAATCCAGATCTGATCCGCAATCCTCCGGAGCTGGAGTTGGGCGAATTTACCAGTAATCAATATTGGCTTATGTGTGAATTGCAGGATCGTCAGTCGGCAACAAATCGTCATGGGTACGTGGAGTGGCAGGGGCTCATTCCCGATTTCGGTACAGCTGTTGCTCAAGCTTACCGTGACGCTGCTCTCAATCATTGGCGGCATTTTGTGCCGGCTCTACAATCTGAAGGGGATGAAAGAGATAACAGTACGACGTATTCATTGATATTTGCTTTGGCGGGACTTGAGATAGAAGGGGCTGAGAATTCAGAATTTCCGGGCAATCTGGATGAAGTAGAGGCTCGTCACGCTTTGCGCTATATCACTTGGGAGCTTAATGGATTTCCCAGTTGGTTTGAACGCATGTATCAGGCATTTCCTGCTTTGGTCGAAGAGGTCGTGATTAAGGAGTTGCTTTGGGAGTTTGAGAACACAGCTTCTGACAAGCCGATGAACTATATTCTGCATGATCTGGTTTACTATGCACCTTGGCTTCATGCGTCTATGGTTCCCGTGGTATTGGAATGGGTAGAGGCCAATCCCACATGCATCAATACCAATCGACACTATTGCCTGCGAATATTGGTCAATGGCGGAGCTGATCCAGCCATACAGGCATCGTTGGCTAGCCGACAGATAACGCAGGCCAATGATCCGGATAGCATTGCTTGGTGGTATGCGCTTCGCGTCGATTGTGATCCGGAAAATGGCATCCCTGAGGTCGCACAGTGGCTGTCAGATCTTGATGTAGAAGTAGCACGGCGCGGTGCGCAGATTTTTGTCACAACCCTGATGGGAGACAGACATGTGAACTTGGGTGGCCCTTATATTGGCCGTTTCCGCACAGCAGATCATCTGAAATCGCTATATGTCTTGATGCACCGTTATATTCGGGCGAGAGAGGACAACAGGCGTGAAGGCGGTGGCGCGTATACACCAGGGCTACGGGATGATGCACAGGATGGACGCAATAGGCTGTTTAACCTTCTATCGGAAGTTCCCGGAAAAGCGAGCTACACAGTTATTAAGCAACTGATCCACGATCACCCCGATCCCGGTTATCGTCCCCAGATGGCCAAACTAGCCTATAAGCGTGCCGAAGAGGATAGCGACCTAGAGCCCTGGACGGCTAAGCAGGTAAGCGCGTTTAATAATGCACAAATAATCACACCCGAAACGCATCATCAGCTCTTCGATCTTACAGTGCTTCGTTTAATTGATCTGAAGAACTGGTTGGAACGAGGGAATGACAGCCCTTGGCAAACTTGGCAGCGCGCGAATGGTGAGACCGAGATGCGTACGTTGATAGCAGGCTTCCTCAACCAGCACTGTCGCGGTCAATACACGACCGCGCAGGAGCCAGAGCTTGCCAACAGCCAGCGCATGGATATCTGGATGCAAAATACAAACGTACATTCCCCTGTGCCTATTGAATTGAAATTGCTCGACAAGGGTTGGTCAGGTCCAAAGCTTTGCGAACGACTGCACAACCAGTTGGTGGGCGATTATCTACGGGAGGAAAGTGCTGGATGCGGTGTGATGCTGTTGGTTTCGCAAAACACAGGTTCTAAGAGATGGATTATCAATGGACGTCGCGTTGGATTAAATGAACTTGCCAGTGCTCTTAAGCTCTACTGGCAGAGCATTGCTGATGAATTTCCCGGCGTTGAGGCAATAGAGGTTATTGTCATCGATCTGGCTAAGCGGGAGAAGTCTGCGATTCATAAGTATATATTCTAATCAAAGCCCCACCTACTCATTATAAGGAAAAGTGTTGCAGCGATGAGTTGAAACCAACGCCGATAGCGGTCATTCCTATTTTAATAAAAGCTCGTTGCTTCTGGAGAATACTTCACTGCTTACGCCGAGTGCCTGTTTAAGCGCTACATCCCGATCCCATCTGTTTTCTACACTGCTAATGTCCCACATCTGTTGAATGCTCAGGTTGAGCGGGAAGTACCAGGGAGATGCCAGAGGTGAGAAGGTCAGGGGCCAGTCGGTGCCGTATAGCAGTTGTTTTTCCAGTCCTTCTGTGGCTATGGCCTTATTGAGATAACCCAGTTTATTGATTTGGGTGAGACTGGATATATCTGCGTAGATATTGGCATATGCTTTCATCATGGGGAGCAGCAGATCAAAATTACTGATGCCACTGTTTTCACCTGTGGTGGCGATATGGGCGGCAAGAACAGTCACTCCAAGTGAGGCGGGAAGTTCAAGCTTGCGCGGGTCGGCCAGCTCATTGTCTGCGGAGGTGAAAGAGTGCTCATCACCGGTGTGCGTCAATAGTGGCAGATTCAGCGCTATCATTTTTTTATAAAACGGAATGATGGCTGGGTCGGATGGATCGATATCCATGATCGATGGAATCCATTTGATGAGTAGGGCACCATCTTTTTTTACCTGCTCCAGGCGTTCAAGTGCATCTTTGCGATAGGGATTGATGCTGGCGCCAAAGTGCAGGTTTTGATGTCGATCCGCTTGCTCGGCAACATAGCTGTTGGGTACATATACCATGGTTTTTTTACGATCGAGTGTTCCATCACTGATCACACCATCAAGTGCCAGCAGCACTGCAGCGGAGACATGCGCGGAAGCAGTGATTTGTTTACTGATGTGATCTGCAATGGATCCCATCGCCCTGCTTTTCAAGTTCGTCCAGAGAGGTGCCCATCAGGCGCAGGTATATGGGGAAGCGGTAGTTATTGCGCAATTCAGCGGAAACAAAACAGCCGTAAGCACAAGATGCTTAGGATAAGCATCATCATCCATGTCAGCAGACGTGGATATGTAAGTAATCTTACGCATAGTCGACCGCGTGGAATGGATAATATGGCAGGGGAGGCGGTAGATGCAATGATATGGACACTGTTTATCTGATGAAGTTATATTATTTACGAGGATTTTATTCGCACGAGTGTGTGGAATAGCGTGCAATAAAGATTGCAGTGGTGATGGATGAAAAGTGATGGAGCAGTGTGCTGGATTGTTTGTCTGTAAGCATCTAGGGCTGATTGTTCGTTAAAATAAATATCATATCTGATGCTCTGAATTGCTCTTTTGATGATCTGTACAGGTGCAAGGTTCTGCCCGCAGGGTGAAACTGCTACACTGCCGCAAAATTAATGGCACGTTAGTATGGGCACTGCTTGATGTTAATGGCTGAATAAATATACGGTAAAAAAGGATTTAGCATGAACGAGAAGCAAATGATGGCAATGTATGAAGATGCAGGGGCACTATTGAGTGGTCATTTCATTCTTTCCAGTGGACGGCATTCAGCGCGTTATCTGCAGTCGGCTCTGGTATTGATGGATATTGGCAATGCAACGGCCTTGGCTGCTGAGCTAATCAAGAAAGTAGATAGCGATGCTATTGATATGGTGGTTGCGCCTGCAATTGGTGGTCTGGTGATTGGTCAGGAAGTAGCACGTTTGATGCATAAGCCGTTTATTTTCACTGAGCGTAAAGAGGGTGAAATGCAGTTGCGTCGCGGTTTTACTATTCCTGAAGGCACCAAGCTGCTAGTGGTGGAAGATGTGATTACAACAGGTGGTTCGGTGTGTGAATGCATGGCTGTTGTGCGTGAGCATGGTGGAACGCCAGTGAAAGTGGTGGCCGTAGTTGATCGTGCACCGGGTGCAGATGGACGTTTTGATGTGCCTTATGCCACGGCACTGGAGCTGGATGTGGAAACGCATGCCGCTGATGATTGCCCGATCTGTAAAGCAGGTGTGCTTGAAGCTGTCAAACCAGGCAGTCGTACTGTTTAATAGTTTCCATGATGTTTGTTATGTGTTGAGAAGGAGTTTTGATGTCTGATCCAGTATTACGTTGTTTCCCGTTT
>CAYZJL010000056.1:0-4587 GCA_964478615.1 uncultured Zetaproteobacteria bacterium | reverse complement strand
TATGTGTTGAGAAGGAGTTTTGATGTCTGATCCAGTATTACGTTGTTTCCCGTTTGGGGGCGTTGGTGAGTTTGGTAAAAATATGATGGTCTATGCCATTGATGATGATGCGGTGATTGTTGATTGCGGTATGGGTTTTCCTGAGCCGGGGCAGCATGGTATTGATGTTGTGGTGCCGGATATCTCTGCCCTTGATGAGCTTGGCTTACATATTCACGCACTGCTGTTAACACATGGACACGAAGATCATATTGGTGGTTTGCCACATCTGTTGCCGAAACTGAAACTACCTGTTTACGGTACAGAGGTGACCCTGGCTCTGGTCAAGAACAAAATGACAGAGCGTGGATACAGAGCTGATTTGCGGGCGCTGCCTGATGACGGCACAAGCGTGAATGTCGGGCCGTTTAAGGTTGAAGGGGTGCCGGTAACACATTCCATCATGGATGCGGTCTCTGTTGCGATTCATACGAAACTGGGTGTGATTATTCATACCGGTGATTTTAAATTTGATCCGTCGCCGATTGATGGTCGCCATTCCGATATTCATCGGTTTTCCCAGCTTGGTGATGAAGGGGTAGTTTTATTGGCCTCTGATTCTACCAATGCAACGCGAGCGGGCAGTGGGCCATCTGAATCCGTGGTTGGGCCTGCGATGCGTAGTGCAGTGAGTCAGGTCAAGGGTAAGGTGGTGGTGACTACATTTGCTTCAAATATGTTGCGTATTCAGCAGATTATTGATGCGGCCATATCCTGTGGCCGTAAAGTGGCTGTGGCAGGGCGTAGTCTGGAAAAAAATATGTTAATCACACGCACACTTGATCGTCTGAATGTGCCTGCAGGTGTGATGGTGGATATTAAGCAGATTGGTAATATTCCTGATGCCGAGCTGTTAATCATTGCGACGGGCTCACAGGGTGAGTCACGTGCTGCACTGGCGCGCTTGGCACATGATCGTTTTAGAGGTGTGAGCATTGGGCCGGGTGATGTGGTGATCTTTTCATCGAGTAATATTCCGGGCAATGAGCGTGTGATTGCGGGCCTGTATAATCATATTTATCGCCGTGGTGCGCGCGTGATGCATGCAGGTCAGGCGCCACTGCATGTCTCCGGTCATGCGCATATACATGAATTGAAGATGATGATGCAACTGACCAGGCCTAAGTTTTTCTACCCTGTACATGGTGAATATAGAAACCTGATGGAACATCGGGATCTGGCTCTGTCGGTTGGCATTGCGATGGATCATACCATCATGGCCGAAAACGGACATTCTGTTGAAGTGGACAAAGAGTCTGTGAAAGCGGGGCCAGAGTTCCATGCCGGTGCTCTGTTTGTCGATGGTGAAATTCGGGATGAAGTCGATGGTATTGTGCTGCGGGATCGCAGGGTATTGGCAGATGACGGTATGATTTCAGCAACCGTGTTGATCTCTCAGCATGAAGGCACGTTGCTGGGTGAACCGGAGTTGGTGGCTCGCGGTGTATTGCATCAGGATGTTAGTGAAGATGTGCTGGCTAATGCCGCTGCAGCTTTGCAGCAATTTTTATCGCAAATGGATCAGGAGTTGTTGGCTGATATTGATTTAACCAAGGAAGAGGTGCGTCTGTTTGTCCGGCGCTGGTGTAAAAAACATATAGGGCGCAGGCCTATGGTATTGCCTGTGGTGCTGGCAATTTAGGATTTATTGATATGGATACTCGAATGATTGTGCGTGAATCATTGGCGCTATTTCTTGGCGGTGTGGCAGTCGTGTTGGTGTTGGCGATGGCCAGCTTTTCAGCCGATGATCCTTCACTAAATCATGAAACGACGAATGTTGCTATAAACCTGATTGGAGCTGGCGGCGCTTATGTCTCTGACTTTCTGTATCAGATATTTGGTTATAGTGCATGGTTGTGGATTGCATTGATGGGTGCGGTGGCAGTGCGCATTGCATGGGGTAAAACACCATACTTGGGTAGTTGGACATCGTTTTTCTGGTTGCCGTTGATGTTGGCTATTGCTGCGATGTTGCATGCGCATGTGCCGAATGGTTCATCTGCTGATCTGTTGATGCTTCCAGCCAGTGCAGGTGGAGCACTTGGCTTGATGTTGGATGAAGCGCTGTTTGTGCCTCTCGGTGGTATAGGCCGGGATGTGCTATTGGTGAGTTTGATCTTGAGTAGTCTGGTTGCTGCATCGCGCTGGTCATTGTTTATGCTACTTGTAACAACATATGATTACATAGGCTTGGTAGTTGCATGGTTGCAGTCTGTGATTCATAAACATGTTTCAAAAGCTTCTGATCGCAAGGATCGCATTGAAGCACGGGAAACACGTAAAAAAACACGCAAGAAAATGCCTGTTCATATTGCTAAATCTGCAGCGGAAGTGGCTCCGGCTGCCAAGGTAACCGTATCAAAGCGTGCCATGCAGGAGCAGCAGGTGGAGCTGGCATTCAATGAGCCATCCGAATCGGGCTTTAAATTACCATCGTTGCATATTTTTGATGGTGCTAACGACACGCTGAAAGAGCATGATCCTGAAACATTGCAGGCTATTGCACGCATGCTGGAGAAAAAACTACTCGATTACAGGGTTGAAGGGAAAGTATTGGCGGTTCAGCCGGGTCCGGTTGTCACACAGTTTGAACTGGAGCCTGCACCGGGCACCAAAGTGAATCGCATTGTTGCACTGCAGGATGATCTGGCCCGTTCGATGGCTGCGATCAGTGTGCGTGTGGCGGGTAATATTCCGGGTAAAAATGTTATTGGCATTGAAATACCAAATGAATCGCGTGAAATGGTGCTGTTGCATCAGATCTTTTCAAGCCGAGAGTTTGCCAACAAAAAGATCAGCCTGCCATTAGCTTTGGGCGTTGATATTTCTGGTCATCCTGTGGTGGCTGATCTGGCTAAAATGCCACATCTGCTGGTTGCCGGTACAACAGGGTCGGGTAAGTCGGTGGGTATTAATGCCATGATCTGCTCGATGTTAATGAACAAGAGCCCTCAGGACCTGCGCTTGATTCTTGTCGATCCAAAAATGCTGGAACTCTCTGTGTACGATGATATTCCGCACCTGCTTACGCCGGTAGTGACCAACCCGAACAAGGCGGCCAAAGCGCTGGCGTGGGCCGTATATGAGATGGAGCGCCGTTATCAGCTGATGAGTGATGCCAAGGTGCGTAATCTTGAAGGTTACAACAAAGCGGCTGAGAAAATGAAACCGGAAGAGGGTATGCAAGCGTTGGAACGCTTGCCGCAGATTGTGATTGTTATAGATGAGTTGGCTGACTTGATGATGGTGGCCGGTAAAGAGGTGGAACAGTCGATTTGCCGTATTGCTCAAAAAGCCAGGGCGGCGGGTTTGCATCTGATTCTGGCGACCCAGCGTCCAAGTGTGGATGTCATTACCGGTCTGATTAAAGCAAACCTTCCAAGTCGATTGTCGTTCCAGGTCTCTTCTAAAATTGATTCCCGCACCATCCTTGATCAGATGGGCGCAGAGCAGTTGCTAGGACACGGTGACAGTCTCTTCCTGAGTGGTGGGCGTGATTTGAAGCGTGTGCATTGCGCCTTTGTCTCCGATGCCGAAGTGCTCGATCTGGTCGAGCATTTGAAAGGGCAGGGTGAACCGGATTACCTGGAATCAATCTTTGAAGTGCCGGCTGAGAGTGATTCAGAGGGTGGTATGACCGGCGGTGCAGGTGAAGCTCAGGATGATAAGTATGACGAAGCGGCCGCCCTGGTGATTGAAAAAGGCAAATGCTCTGTATCTATGGTGCAGCGTTATCTGCGTATTGGCTACAACCGTGCCAGTCGTTTGGTGGAAGAGATGGAGCGTGAAGGGCTGGTCAGTGCACCTGGCTCTGGTGGTATCCGCAAGGTTATGGCTCGATCAGCTGAACATGGTGGAGGAGTCATTGAATGATGTTTACGGATAAGAGCAGCGCGATAAAAAAGGTGTTGATGCTGTGTGTGTGTTGCATTTTTGCCAGTCAGGCATTTGCGGCAAAAGTGACGCAGCAGTGGGATTTGGATGAGGATGAAAAATCTGCTGCAATGCCAAAGAGTGAATTTTTTAATCGTAGTATCAAACGTTTGTCCCGGCTGCCAGGTTTTAACTGTCATTTTGATCAGTTGATTGCGTTTACAGATGGTGGTGGAAAACATTATTCGGGCAGTGTGGCGGTGTTAAAGCCGAAACGTTTTCGCTGGCAGTATGAGAAGCCATATGAACAGCTCTATCTTGGTGATGGGGATATGATTTGGCATTATGAACCGGATCTCATGCAGGCTGAACGCCTTGATAATATTGAGGCGGTGGATGCTTCGGTTATGGGTCTGCTTGATGGCAGCATTACTGCGACTGAGATTAAGATGTTGAAGCGCGAATATGATAGTGAACTGGACACTCAGCGTTTTCAGGTGCGTTTGAAAAATTCACCCGAAGTATGGTTGGGTTTCTCCAAATATGGGGATTTGGTCTATATCGAACGGCAGGATACACTGGGGAATAGCAATCAAATGCGTCTGTCTGAATGCTCTTATATTGCCCCGCCGAGAAATCTATTTAGTTTCACGCCTCCTGTTGGTGTTGATG
>CAYZJL010000055.1:0-11649 GCA_964478615.1 uncultured Zetaproteobacteria bacterium | reverse complement strand
CTGCGCTTGCCGTTTAGTGGTGATATCGGCCAGTATCCGATGCTATGGAAAAAGGCCGAGAGTAAGGGTGAGGATTAAAAAATGTGTGATGAGAAAGTGAATCGCTGTGAATGTGTTAATAAAACATTCGAACAGTTAAAAGCTTATGACAACTTTGAAGATGCTCAATCAGCCACGCAGTGCGGTACGGAATGTGAGGGTTGTATCCCCTATATCAAATTGATGTTTGCCAGCGGTGAAAGCGCATTTGATATTGAGGATCCCAGATTAACTGATTATGAATAACAGAGATGATCGCAGTAGCCATATGTTGATTTCGGCAGCTGCATTTGTTGTAGTCATTGCTGGCATGCAAGCAGCAGCAGCACTGTTGGTGCCTTTTTTACTGGCGACATTTATAGCTATTATCTGTTTGCCAATGTTAAGTTGGTTAATAGACAGACAGGTTTCAGCCCCTATCGCTGTATTGCTGATTACGCTGGCGATTATTTTGGTCGGACTGCTGCTTGGTACCTTTGTTAGTTCATCCCTGGCTGATTTTTCTCACAATTTACCAAGCTATCAGGATCGATTGAAGGTTTTGACTGCCGATACACTACACTGGCTATCTGGCATGGGGTTGCAGCTATCTTCGCAATCCATCCTCGAAGTGCTCGATCCATCGGCAGCTATGGGTATGGCAGGCAAACTGTTGTCAGGGCTTGGCAATGCATTGGCAAACACGTTTTTGATTATTCTTACCGTAATTTTTTTATTGATAGAAGCTTCTGATCTACCGCGAAAGTGGGCTGCAATGGGTGAAAATGCGCCATCAAAACAAGATTTTGAAGTGTTTTTCTCAAGTGTTAACTCATATTTTTCTATCAAGACATGGATCAGTCTGGCTACGGGTATCTTTATTGCCATTTGGCTGGCTGTGATTGGAGTGGATTATCCGCTGTTATGGGGGCTGCTAGCTTTCCTGTTGAACTTTGTGCCCAATATCGGTTCAATCATTGCCGCAGTACCTGCTCTGTTATTGGCGCTCGTTCAGCTTGGTGGTGGTGAGGCTCTGTTGGCTGGTTTGGGATACGTGATTGCCAATGTAGTGCTGGGGAATGTGGTGGAACCTAAATTCATGGGTAAAGGCGTTGGACTCTCGACACTGGTGGTGTTTATATCGCTGGTGTTCTGGGGATGGATACTAGGCCCGGTAGGTATGTTGCTTTCAGTGCCGTTAACCATGATCATCAAGCTGGCACTGGAATCACGCCAACAAACCCAATGGCTGGCTATATTGTTAGGCCCTGAGATCAAATAAACAGAAGGCAATGGGTCGCTGACTATCATCTTCCAATGCATGAGGTGACAAACTTTGACACACCACTATTCTGTTTATAAGCTGACAACATGAATATTAATGGCGCAACCAGTATATATGGCATCATAGGGTGGCCGGTAGAGCATTCGCTCTCTCCGCTCTTTCAGGCACGCTTCATTCAAAGCAAAAACATCAATGCGGTGTATGTGCCTTTCAGTGTGGCACCTGAATTGCTCACACAAGCTATGCAAGGATTATGGGCATTGGGAGTGGAAGGCTTCAACGTCACCGTTCCACACAAGGAATCAATTTTTCAGATGGTCGAGGCTGATGCCGATGCCAGTAAAATCGGTGCGGTAAACACGGTGCGCCGGACTGCAGAAGGCTGGCAAGCAACCAATACAGACTGGCGCGGATTTAAAGCTGTTGTTGATGCTTTAGGTGTGGAAATGGCCGGTAAAGAAGCGCTGTTGTTTGGTGCCGGTGGTACATCGCGTGCAGTACTGCACGCTTTGAATGAATTACAGGTCAGTAAAGTTTATATTTGTAATCGTAATCCTGAACGATTGGCCAGATTCATCACTGCTGCCAAAGAAGCTTATCCAAGGTTGCATTGTCAGCCTTTAGCCTGGCAACAATCTGAAGTAAGTGCTGCTTGCCCACAGGCACGTTTACTGATTAACACTACCAGTATCGGCTTGAAAGCAGGGCAGCGGTTCCCATTTATATTATCAGGAGAGGGAATAGCTATGGATGCTGTCTATCGTCCCGATGGTAAAACAGCCTTTGTTGAGGCAGCGGCATTATCAGGGCGCGCATGCGTGGATGGATTACCGATGTTGATCGCGCAAGGAGCGGCTGCTTTTGCATGGTGGCATGATTGTGAGATGCCGGACTTTACAAAAGCTCTGCATCAGATGCAGCTTGATTTAGGCCGTGATACGACAGTTCTTTCAGACTGGATGCGTGATTAATGAGTCAATCTCGATTAGGAGATATGTTACTTAAACACAAACGTATCACGCGTGAACAGTTGGATTTGGTCTTGCGCGAATCAAAGTTGCACGGGGATACCCTAACTGCACAACTGGTGCGTCAAAATGTTATGGATGAACTTGATCTTGTGAAATTCATGGCGCGTTCATTTGGCTGTCCAGTCATTGACCTTGATAAGCTAGAAGTAAAGTCCGATGTCACCAAGATCCCGGTCAATGTTTTGCGTAAAAACATGGTGCTGCCGTTAGAGCGGACAGGTAAAGTGCTTAAATTAGCAGTGGTTGACCCATACAACATCAATGGACTGGATGAGATCTCCTTTATCTCCGGCTGTAACGTTGAAGTGATCATTGCAACGGAAAATCAGATTAATAAAAAACTCGATGAATTAGGAGAAAATGATTCACAACTGCAGCAAGTCATGGCTGATCTTGGTGCTATAGATGTGGAGGTTGTCGATACCAGCGAGGATGATATTGATGATCTTTCTCTTTCGATAGAAATTGAAGCTGCACCAGTTGTGAAACTGGTAAACCTGATTTTGATGGATGCGATTAAACGCGGAGCCTCTGATATTCACCTTGAGCCATATGAAAAAGTGTTACGTGTACGCTATCGTATTGATGGCGTGTTGCATGAGATCATGCGGCCAAGCATGACAATGCGTGACGCCATTGTTTCACGTCTGAAAATCCTGGCCAGACTCGATATTTCTGAGCGCCGATTACCTCAGGACGGGCGTATAAAGTTACGTCTCTCACGTGCAAAAACAGTCGATTTTCGGGTCTCTGTATTGCCAACGCTGTTTGGCGAGAAAGTGGTGATGCGATTGCTGGATCCTTCAAGTCTGCAGTTGGATATGACCAAGCTCGGTTATGAAGCACAATCGCTGGCATGGTTGAAAAAAGCGATTCACCAGCCTTATGGCATGGTGCTGGTGACAGGGCCTACCGGTTCAGGCAAAACGGTCAGCCTCTATTCTGCAGTAGCTGAACTGAATCAACCCGGCGTGAACATCTCCACTGCAGAAGATCCGGTTGAATTCAACTTTATGGGCATCAATCAGGTCAATGTGAATAGTGAAATCGGTTTGGATTTTCCTGCCACACTACGCTCGTTTATGCGTCAGGATCCAGATGTGATTTTAATTGGTGAAATTCGCGATTATGAAACCGCAGCGATTGGTATTAAAGCAGCACTTACTGGTCATATGGTGTTGGCTACACTGCATACCAACGATGCGCCTTCAACCATGACACGGTTGGTGAATATGGGCATCGAGTCATTCTTGGTTGGTTCGGCGATTAACCTCATTTCAGCCCAACGGCTGGCGCGTTGCATTTGCCCTGATTGTAAAACAGCGTTGGATATACCTGAAGCTGCACTGCGTGATGCCGGTGTGGCTGAAAAGGATATAGCGGGATTTCATCCAATGGTTGGAAAAGGGTGTCAGACGTGTAATGGAACAGGCTGCAAAGGTCGAACAGGTATCTATCAAGTGATGCCCGTTTTTGATGAAATTCGTGAAGCGGTTTATGCTGGAGCTAATTCAGATCAAATTAGTGACATTGCAGTGGATAAAGGTGTGAAAACATTGCGCATGGCTGCGTTGGATAAAGTACAAGCAGGTGATATTTCTTTAGAAGAGTGTTTACGGGTTACGGTGGCCAACTGATGAAGCTAAGAACAATCATAAATGACGCTTACGATACGATGGTATTACAGTAATGGCAGAATTTAATTGGACAGCAAAAAACAAACAGGGTGTGTCGCAAAGTGGTGAACTGGAAGCAACGAACCGTGAAATTGCGGTTGCCATTTTACGACGTAAGGGGCTAGTCGATGTTAAGGCCAAAAAGAAGCCCATCGAGATTGTACTATTTCCCGAGAAGGTTGATGACAAGGATATTTCCGTTTTCTTTCGTCAGCTTTCAACCATGATTAACGCTGGATTGCCACTGGTGCAATGTTTTGAATTGGCTGAGCGTGGTGCAGAAAAAAAATCCATGATCAAATTACTAAAAGATGTACGTCTGAATCTGGAGGGTGGTAACCCTCTGGGTGAAACCATGCGCAAGTTTCCAGATGAGTTTGATCGTCTGACCTGTGCGCTGGTGGAAGCAGGGGAGCAGGGTGGTATTCTCGATACGATTTTGCTACGTCTCTGTGTTTATAAGGAAAAGGCGCTGAGTCTGAAAGCCAAAATCAAGTCAGCCATGGTTTATCCGGTCGCTATTCTGGTCGTCTCATTTATCGTGACATCAATCTTGATGATTTTCGTCATTCCAATTTTCAGTGAAATGTTTGCAGATCTTGGTGGTGAACTGCCCATGCCCACCCAGATCGCCATGTCGATATCCGATGTGTTTGTAGAGTTCTGGTATCTCATTATTGCTGCTCCGATTATACTGGTCTTGGCCATTAAATCATTGTATCAAACCCCCACTGGTCGCTACCAGCTGGATAAGCTGTTATTGGCGCTACCCATTTTGGGTGACGTATTGCGTAAAGCGTCTGTGGCACGTTTTTGCCGCACCTTTTCTACCCTGACTGCTGCTGGAGTACCTATTCTCGAAGCGCTTGATACGGTGGCTGAAACATCCGGTAACGTAGTGATTGAACAGGTTATTCTCTCTTCTAAAGATTCGATATCGCAGGGGCAGACGCTCTCTGCTCCACTGGAGGCCAGTAAAATATTTCCATTGATGGTCACGCAGATGATCTCTATTGGTGAGCAGACAGGTAGCCTGGAAGATATGCTGGCAAAAATTGCCGATTTCTACGAAGAAGAAGTCGATACTGCTGTGAATAATATGCAGCAATTGATGGAGCCATTGATTATGGCCTTTCTTGGTGTGGTCATTGGTGGTTTAGTCGTGTCGATGTACTTGCCCATCTTCCAGATGGCTTCTCTCGTCTAATCGATTCATTCAACGTCTCCGGCCTGATTAAGACTTTCAATACTATGCAGATAATTTTCTACCGTGCTCTGGTGACATCAGCGATTGCAGTGGTTCTGACCACTTGGTTCTACCCGATGTATGGCCCTATACAACAAACATTGATGATGGTGACCGGCTTTGCGAGTGTTATACTGTTATTGATACAGGCCGCTTTATCTTTTTCCCGCCTTTCAGCGATGCATCAATGGGGCTTTCAATATGGCTCGGATGCCATGCTTGCCAGCCTTCTGATACTGGCTACTGGTGGTATTTTAAGTCCATTCGCTTTTTTGCTCGGGCTGATTGTCATTGCATCGGGCAGCTATGCCCGGCGCTTGTTTCCCCTGTTAATCAGTACGCTGGCATGCATTGCATATCTGTTGGCCGTGTATGGTGAATTATGGTTGCTTCATCATGCGCAACTGACTACCCAGCAAGCACTGCAGGCACTGCTGCAAGTATCCGCTCTCATGCTGGTTGGCGGGGTCATGGCTTTTATCGCACGCCGTCATGCGCGTTTAAGCGCTACAAGTGATCAAGCCGTTCGGCAGCATCGAAAGTTAAAAGATTTGCACGATAGAATGATGGCAGAGATGGGGGAAGGTGTAATTCTCCTAGATCAGCAGCTTCGTTTTATTGATATGAATATTGCCGCCAGTATGTTGCTAAAGCGTGATTCACTCACAACGTTATTGCAATTTCCTCCCTTGGCTGATTATTTTCAACAAGCACTTCAAAATCCGAAACCAGCAAGTTTCCAATGTGAATATCATCGAGAAAATCAGACATTGCTGTTGACCGTGCGTCGATTGTCTGCGCAAGATCATGCTATCTGGTTGTTAACTGCGGTGGATGTTAGTGAAGTAAGGCAACTAAAAGAGCAGTTAATTCAGCAAGAGAAGATGGCTGCATTAGGGCAGATGGCTGCGATGTTGGCCCACGAAATCCGCAATCCTATCCAAACCATCACCTATGGTTTGGAAATCATTGGAAAAAGTCCTGCCAATAGCGATCAGATGCAACATATTCTGCATGATGAAATGCTGCGTTTGAATCGACTGGTCAGTATGATGTTACAATACTCCAAACCGCTGCATGCATCTGAAAAAGTCACGTCAATCCCTGATCTGCTTAAAGCATCGCTGCAACAAGTGGATGAAAAAGATCGCTTGTTTGTGCATTGGCATTGTCAGATTGATGCGCTTTATCTTGATGGCGACCACTTTCGTTTGGTCTTTGATAATTTACTGAGCAATGCATTGCTCAACCGCCTTGATGAACAGAGTGCTGTAGATATAACGTTGAGCTGTGATGATAACTGCTGGATGTTAGCGGTGAGAAATCAGGGTGAGATTCCAGAAGCCGTGCGTGAGCATCTGTTTGAACCCTTTGTCAGTGGACGCGCAGCAGGCATAGGTTTGGGCTTAGCAACGGTGAATCAGGTGTGTTCGGTAAATGGTTGGTCCATTAAAGCAAATACAGATGCAGGCTTGGTTTGTTTCAATGTTCAGGGGCCTTTGCGCGTAGATATCACCAAGAAGGCAATGCTGGAGGTTGAACATGGCTGATATTCTGCTGGTCGAAGATGAATTCAATGCACGTAAGGTATTATCGCTGGGACTGGAGTTGCAAGGTCATCAGGTTATCTCCTGCGGTTCATCCATAGAAGCTGAAAAGTTATTGCATAAGCATCAATTTGATGTGGTGTTAACGGATTTACGCATGCAGGGACGCGATGCCGGTCTGGATGTGATTACAGCCAGTAGAAAGATTCAACCGCATGCGAAAGTGTTACTGCTCACTGCCTACGCCAGTGCTGATACAGCTGTTATGGCCATGAAAGAGGGCGCTTTTGATTATCTAACCAAACCTGTATCAGCAGAAGAGCTGGCCTCTACTGTTGAAAGGGCACTACTTGAAGCTAAGTCAGATCAAGCCGATAAAGATGTAAGACCTTCTGAGCAATGCTCAGAATCCGAAATGTTAATTGGTGATTCCGCCATCATGCAGCGGGTGCGCCAGCGCCTGGATCGCGCTGCCAAGTCTGAATTCACCGTACTCATTTCCGGTGAATCAGGTACTGGTAAAGAGCTGGCTGCACGGTTTGTACATGCCCGATCACCGCGTGCGAAGGGGATGTTTATTCCGGTGCACTGTGGGGCAATTCCCGAGGGATTGTTTGAGTCTGAACTGTTTGGTCATCGTAAAGGTTCCTTTACAGGCGCTGAATTAGATCGTCAGGGACTAATTGAATCGGCGAATGGAGGCACGCTATTCCTGGATGAGGTGGGAGAGTTACCTGCATCTGTACAGGTGAAATTACTAAGAGCTTTGCAGGAAAAACGCATTCGCCGACTAGGTGATGATCGGGAACATGATGTGAATGTACGCATTATTGCTGCCACCAATCGCGATTTGGAATTGGAAGTTAAGCAGGGATCCTTCCGTGAGGATCTGTTTTTCCGTCTGAATGTGGTGCCGGTACATATGCCTGCACTTCGGCAACACAATGAAGATATTCCCATGTTGGCCAATAAGATTGTACATCAATGCAGCGAAGGTAAAGCACGCTTGAGTGATGATTGTTTACCCTATCTATGCAAGTTGCCATTTATGGGTAATGTGCGTGAATTGGAAAACCTCATGCAGCGTATGCTGGCCCTGTCAGAATCAGGAGACCTGGATGTGGCGCTTCTGGATGAGATGTATTCAGGTGTTCATTGCCATTCATCCGTTTCATTGACTAGTATGCAGGCACAACAAGATGATCTGGACAGCTTTATGGCTAGTACTGAGCAACAATTGATTGATGAAGCACTGGCTAAAACCGGCGGTAATATTACCAAGGCTGCTGCTGAGCTCGGCATTAGTTTTCGCTCCTTGCGCTATCGCCTGAAAAAGCCGTTACAAGCAGAGGATGAAACATAGATGGGCATAGAATTAATGATATTATTTGGCATAACCGGTTTGATTGTCGGCAGCTTTGCCAATGTCTGTGTGCACCGTATTCCGTTAAATGAATCGATAGCCTTTCCCGGCAGTCATTGCCCGCACTGCAATCATGCCATTGCGCTGTATGATAATATCCCTCTTCTCTCATGGTTGATATTGAAGGGTAAGTGTCGCCATTGCAGTCAGCCTATTTCCTGGCGCTATCCGATTATGGAGCTGGTCATGGGTCTGGGCTCAGCCGGTTTAGCTTATCACTATGGTATATCCTTAGAACTGCTTGCTGCACTTGCCCTGTTCTTTTTACTGTGGGTATTAAGTGCGATAGATCTCGAAACATATTTATTACCCAATGTATTAACCTATCAGGGCATCGCAATTGGTCTCATTTTTTCATATTGGCTGGGTGACTGGCAGTCATCCTTGATTGGTGCTCTGCTTGGTTATGGTCTGTTCTGGCTCGTTGCCAAACTATTTTTCATGCTGACAGGGCGTGAAGGCTTGGGGGGAGGGGACTTTAAGTTACTGGCTATGCTGGGAGCATTCATGGGCTGGCAGGCTCTCCCCTTCATTATTCTCGCTTCGTCGGTTGTAGGCACTGTCGTTGGTATTGCCTTCTTGCTGCTGGCCAAACGTGGCATGCGAACAGAGATACCATTTGGCCCGTATCTCGCTGCAGCAGGTATGATCTGGTTTGTTTGGGGTGATGCTATCCTTGAGTGGTATATACAGTTCGCAGGCTTGAATGGGTAAGTGTCAACCATGAGCATCAAAAGAGTGGGGCTAACGGGCGGTATTGGCAGCGGTAAAAGTAGTGTTGCTAAAATATTTACAGAGCTTGGCGTGCCAGTGCTGGATCTGGATCAGGTAGGGCGCGAGCTCGTGGCGCCTGGCTCCAAAGGATTAGAGCAGTTAAAACAGGCTTTTGGAGATAGCATATTAAATCAGGAGGGTTGGCTGGATAGAGCCGCTCTCGCACAACACTGCTTTTCAGGTGCCAAAGCAACAGCCAAGTTGAATAGCATCTTGCATCCGTTAATTCGAGAGCAGGAAGATATATGGTTACAGAAGCAGCGTGGATGCTATGCGATTATAGAAGCATCGGTGCTGCTGGAGTCTGGTGGTGAATCACGCATGGATGCTGTGCTGGTGGTGTTGGCTGATATTGCGTTAAGACGCCAGCGTGTATTGGCCAGAGGTGATCGAGATCCCGACCAGTTTGATGCAATTATTGCGCGCCAGTGTAACGATAGTGAACGTCGAGAATCGGCGGATATGATTATTATAAATGATTCAAGTTTCAATAAGTTGCATCTTAAAGTTATTGAAGTACATGAGGCTATTTTAAAGCGATTTGAAACTTGATTACAGTCATTCTGGAGCGCTAAATCAGAATATCCTTTGGCACTTGTTATGGATGATGTACAGATGATAAAAAAAAGGCCCATCCACGTATGGACAGGCCTTTGATTGATATGCTACTGATTATCTGCTGCCACGTTTGCGCTCATGCTCTTTAAGCAGACGTTTACGTAGACGAATTGAGGTTGGTGTAATTTCTACCAACTCATCATCAGAGATGAATTCAATAGCGCGTTCCAGGCTCAGGTTCAATGCTGGAACCAGATCAATGGCATCATCTTTACCGGAAGAACGAACATTGGTCAGTTTCTTCTCTTTGATCGGGTTAACGGTCATATCAGCATCACGGCTGTTAATACCGATGATCATACCTTCGTACAGTTTCACGCCGGAACCGATAAACATGCGGCCGCGCTCCTGCAGTTTCCAGATAGCAAAGGCTACAGACACGCCATTTTCCATAGAGATCAATACACCATTGATACGACCACCAGGCAGGTTGCCAATGAATGGCCCATATTCATGGAATACATGATGCATGATGCCGGTACCGCGCGTATCGGTCAGGAATTCAGAGGTATAACCGATCAAACCACGGGTAGGACACATGAACTCAACCCGGGTACAACCATCAGCATTGGTCGACATGGAAGTCATTTCTGCACCACGTTTACCCAGTTTCTCAATGACAGCACCTTGGTATTCAGCCTCAACATCAACGGTTACATGTTCGTAAGGTTCCTGTTTTTGGCCATCAATTTCACGCACGATTACGGTTGGACGTGATACAGCCATTTCGAAACCTTCACGACGCATGGTTTCAAGCAGGATACCGATATGCAATTCACCTCGACCGGATACTTTATATACGTCCGGAGAATCAGTCTCTTCAACACGCATCGCCACATTGGTACGAATCTCTTTCATCAGGCGGTCACGAATCTGGCGTGTGGTAATGAATTTACCTTCAGTACCGGCCAGTGGCGATTTGTTTACATGCAATTCCATGGTCAATGTTGGTTCATCCACATGAATCACAGGTAGTGCAACAGGGGTCTCTTTAGAAGCAATCGTTTCACCAATATTAATATGTTCAATACCAGCAATAGCAACAATTTCACCAGCTTCTGCTTCTTCGACTTCGATACGGTTCAGGCCAAGGAAACCAAGGAGTTTAGACACTTTGAAATTCTCTTCTCTGGAATCGGCATGTACAACGGTAATCTCTTCACCAACTTTAACACGACCATTGGCAATACGACCAATCACAACACGGCCGATGTATTCATCCCAATCCAGAGTGGTAGCCAGCATCTGCAAAGGAGCATCAGCATCACCTTCAGGTTCTTGAACGTGCTCAATAATGGTATCAAACAAACAGGTCAGGTTGTCGGATTCTTCAGACAGATCAAGCATGCCATAACCATTCTTGGCAGATGCATACACAACTGGAAAATCCAGCTGTTCGTCAGTTGCGCCAAGGGAAGCAAACAGGTCAAATGTCAGATCAACTACGGAATCAGGATCAGAACCTTCACGGTCAATCTTGTTGACTACAACGATAGGTTTCAGGCCAAGAGCCAAGGCTTTAGAGGTCACAAACTTGGTCTGAGGCATCGGGCCTTCACGTGCATCTACCAGCAGTACCACACCATCAACCATGTTCAATACACGTTCCACTTCACCACCGAAATCGGCATGGCCAGGGGTGTCGATGATGTTGATATGCGTATCACCATAACGAATAGCTGTGTTTTTTGCAGTAATGGTAATGCCACGTTCTTTTTCGAGGTCATTGGAATCCATCACACATGTTTCCATGTCAGAACGGAGGCTATCCATCGTACCAGACTGCTTCAGCAGTTCATCAACCAGTGTAGTTTTGCCATGGTCAACGTGGGCGATGATGGCAATATTGCGTAATTTGCGTGACATATTATATTAACCTCTAATTCTAAGTGGCGCGCATAGTAACGTTTCATCACTTATATGGAATCATAAGGGTTATTTGTTTTTTGTGATAGTACGTATTTCACAACCGGTTGCAGTTATCGTCCGTGGTTGTTTCAACTTGGCCGAGAGTGGTTATTGCCGTTTAAC
>CAYZJL010000054.1:0-11703 GCA_964478615.1 uncultured Zetaproteobacteria bacterium | reverse complement strand
GTGCGATCAAACACACCCTGTTTACCGACAAAATCGGCAACCTCTTCCAGTTTTCGTAAATTTTTAGGCTGTAAAAAGGCCTGTTCTTTATCAGATTGAACGCTAATGAAATATGTTTTGATACCTGCAAGGTATGCATTCACTTCATTGGCATCCTTGATCAAGGATCGATCCTGTTTGAAATAAGACATTGGATCATTGGTGACATACAATTTAGAAGCTTCAAACAGGAAAAAAATACACAACAACAATGTCACACTGAGTAACAAGCGCTGTATTGAAATATTAGATTTCTGATTCAATTTAAGCACAAGCCCGGAAAACCAGCTCTCACCACGGGACTGCTGCTTATCTTTTTTAGGTGCGTCCATCATCACCAATAGAACAGGCACCAACACTATGGTCACTACACCATTGGCTAACATCGCAAAACTGGATGCTAAAGCAAAATCACGAATCAACTCCATACTACTGAATATATTACCTGCAAAACCAAGCACTGTGGTAAATATAGTTAACAACAGTGGTAGTCCCATTTTATGCAACATTTTACGCACACAGAATTCGGGTTCCCGATCTGGATATTTTCTACGTGATTCTAAAAATGAGGCAATCAAATGGGTATCTTCAGTCGATCCAATCACAATAATCAGTGTTGGTAACATGGCACTTAAGATGTTCACCGGGATTCCAGCCCAACCCATCATACCAAGAGTCCAGACCAGACTGATACCTGCAGTAAGAAGGGGTATAAAACCAGCGGCGGCACTGCGCATAAACAACAGAATCACCAGCAAAATAATGCCAGCAGAAAGTGGCGCAAGTATGCGCATATCCGAAAATAGCGTTGATTCCATCTCCATCTGAATACGCGGTGAACCAATTTGAAACAGTCGCTCAAAATGTATTACAGACGGATTGATCGCCTGCTGTATCGCACCATAAATTCTGGCATGACCGAGCTGTTTCATAGCATCTGGTTGAATCGTCACCATCAATGCCAGCGCATCACCCTCTGATGAAACAAGGTTCCCTTTTACCAAAGGATTATACAGTGCATTTTCTTTTAATTGATCAACGTCTTTCTGATTCTCAGGTACATGATCCATCAAAATTTTCGAGCTAATGCGCCCTTCTTCACCATGCAAGCTGCGTAAGGTGAATATGTCTTCTACACTTTGTACCGATTCCAATGCAGTCAAACGCATATGCAGAGCTTTCAATTTATTCAGTTTATCAGTCGTCCACAGTTTCTGATCACGTGCAAAGATCAGGATTTTGTTATCAGATCCAAACTCCTCTACAACCGCTTCATAGATCACCTGTTTAGGAGAACCCTTGGCAACCATACTCTCAGTTCCCGTATCAATCTGTAATCGCTGCATGCCTAGAGCAGCCAATACAGTCAGAGCAATAAGCATCAGTAGTAATAACAATCGATGCCGTAAGCCAAACATAAACATTCGATTCATGGTACCTCCTCTGGATTCGCATACGTTGAGCCCGTTACTGCCTTATCCCCTGAAGATTCAGCTGAAGGTGTCCCATGAACTGGAGTAAAAGCCGATTCTTCAAACATTGATTCTGGAACATAATCACTCGAATAGACACGCCTATCGATCTTTAAAATGGATCGGTGATGATTCATCTTATTCTCCACCATAATCACATCTGCACGCCACATTTCACCATTCACCTGATGAATATCATGTCGTGTCTGCCTTTTCACAAGGTTCCCTTTCTGATCAAAATAATCGATATGCGTCACAAAAAAATTATCCTGACGAATGAGTAGTTTTCTCATCGCATATGTACGATGAACCTTCTTCACTACTCTTGAAACAGCCTGCACCACAAAATAGGTCATATCACCATCCATCACATCATTCCTGCGATGATAATCAAAGAATTGCATATCTTCTGGCATCAACTCTTCCAGAGAAAATTCACTACCGAGCACTTGACTCCCCGCCACACCACCATGATAGTCAATGAGATGTTTACCAACAGCAGGCAAATAGACATGACTATTTTGTACACCATTATCTTGACGCGTAAATAATAACGCTGCTCCGGCTATCGACGCAGGATAGGTGAATTTAATCATCGCCTTGAAAACCCCGGCCTGCCCCAACCTCGAATAACGCTGGATACGCCGCACATCCCGACGTTGTTTCGCATCCATTAACACCAATGTCTGCTCTTCATACACATAGGGATATAGTTCATGTCGGCGGAGGGACTCCATGACAATTTCTGAGCCTGTCATCTGCATTTGAGCATCGCTCTTCTTCAACGGCATATCGCTTGCCAGTACTGAACTGCTAAACAGACAGATTGTGATCATAGCAACCGTTGCCATACAGATCCTTGCCATAAAAACGGCTCTTAAACAGCTCATTTGCGAAAAACGCCGCTACAGCCATGCAAACAGGACACGCTTAGTGTCTATCCAGCGGTGAAAGGCTCTTGATTACCACTACCATCTTTTCAGACAGCAGTGCCAGCAGCTTCGACATAGCAGCCGCCATTGCAGCATAATCATGATCATCCATGTCGCTTTCGCTGATCATATGATCAACATAACTCTGTGAATCACTCCCTGTTCGCTGAACATGCCAACGCACTTTTAAATGCATTCGACCATCAGACAATAGTTCAAACTGCCGAATATCAATCAACAACGAAACGTCTGCATGCATTGAACCAGGGAATGGTGCAGTCAGCACATCAATAGAATCCAGACGTTCAGCCAGATTATCACTTAAGGTACGGGCCACATCATCTCGCAGGCGACCACCCCACTGATGATATTCAGAAATACGCAAATGATTATCTGCATCCCGGCTCACTATCCGGGGGCGATCCAGGTAGCGGGGAATCTCAATCTGCCTGATTACAACCTGTTGAACGGCCCCCTTTTGCGTACTCTTCTCCTGGAGAGTCTCGGCCATCATCTGCAGTTTTTCAGGCAGTACACTGTTCAATACATAATATTGCGTAGAAGGTGTGCTACATCCAGCTACAAACATCGATAACAACGCAGGCAACAGGTAGCGTAATTCACGGTGATAAAAAGCTATCATTATTGTTCTCCTGACTGCGGTTTACCAAACAGTATCGCGTTTGGATGACGTTCAAGCAGATCGACAAAGGATCGAATAGCACGCGCCATATCTGACAAGTCCTGACTCAATTGATTCACGCGATACTGCAACGGTGAAGCTGGATCTAAAGTCTCATTGATACTGCGCAGTGTTTTTTCTGCCTGATCCAGTGTGTTGCGACCCGAATTCAATGCTTCATTCAAATTCTCAGCCATCGGTTCAGCATGTTGATCCAGCGATTCGATGACATGCCTGAACGCAGACAATGAAGCTCGCAAATCGCCAATTGACTGTTTAGTGGCAGGGCCATTGATTAAATTATTGCTGCTATGCACCAGACTTGCCAAATCTTCACCGATCTTCTCGGTTTGAACCCTGTCCAGCTTGGCCAGAATACTCTGAAGTGACGTCGTCATTTGATCAAAACCACCCGCAATGGAAGGAATTTCCGGCAATTCAGTGCGTCCATCAGATAACAAGTGAATAGGCGTTCCAGGATGCATATCCAGGGCGACATACAATTTACCAGTTAACAGACTGCCGGTCTGGAGTTGAGCGCGCAGCCCTTGCTGTACTAAACTGGCTAGAACCTGATCTAATGAACTGTCCGAACCCCCATTGTTTTCAACAATGCGTTCAGGTTCTATTTCTATCACTACAGGAATACGGAAACTGACATCAGAACGATTGAACTCCAGACGTACATCAACAACCTTACCTACCTGAATGCCTTTAAACTGAACTGGGGCATCAATACTTAGACCACGCACTGAGCCATCGAAAAATACCACAAAACGCATTTTTCTCGTATACGTATTAGCAACAATTGCATCATAATTTTCATGCAGCGTAAACACCAGATCCTCTACATCTTCGTCCGGACTATCTGCATATTTTTGAGAATCAAAGGCAATGCCACCATAGAGCATCGATTGCAGTGAACTGGTACGCAATTGAACTCCATCAGCTCCCATCGTGAGGTCGATACCACTGACATTCCAGAAATGGCTGTTGCCATGCACCAGATCATCATATGGAGAGCGCACAAACGCATGTACAAATATACTGTGTTTATCATTGGATAGCTCATAACCCAGCACTTCGCCAGCCTGTATACCCTGATAATAGAGCGGTGAACCAACATCCAGTGAACCGAGCTTATCTGAGATTAGTGTCACGCGAACACCATCGACATCTGATTTAATAATAGGAGCGGCTTCAAGGGCCTTAAAATGATATTGTGCAGCACCATGACCGGGATCTATCTCAATATAAGAACCGCTGACCAGAGTTCCCAGGCCAGAGACTCCACGCAAACTCAATTGCGGGCGCACCACCCAGAAACGTGTGTCGCGATGTAAAAAGGATTCTGCTTCAGGGTTCAATCGTGCCGTCAGCACAACATTTTTGAAATCTCTCGTAAACCTTAACTCTTCAACCACACCGATTTTCACATCTTTATATTTGATTGGTGTTTTACCAGCTTCGATACCCTCAGCTGTTTTCATGTTGATGGTAATTTCAGGGCCTTGTTCTGAAATGGTTTTAACAATAAGCCACAAACCAATGCACAATGTTACCAGAGGAATGAACCAGACAATTGAAAATCCACTTCGCCTTTTCACTACAGGCATACCATCTTTGAGACTATCCACACTACTCCCCTGCTCAGACATGCGAGCTCCTCATAACAATTCCATCCAGTTGCATCAGTAGCTATCTCTCATTTATTCACTTCCACATCGTTTTTATGATGGTTTAAATTTAAACCTTTAGTTACCCCGTGAACCTTTTCTTCTACCCGCTTTTTATCAGAGGCCCTCACCTCTTCTATAACATCCCAAATCAAACGCGGATCAAAACTTTGTGCTGCCAACATGGTTAATACGACTGAAGCTGCAAAGTAACTGGCCGCAATGCCCGGCTCTATTGTAGCCAATGCATCCAGACTGACCAATGAGGTTAAAATACCAATAATAAAGATATCAACCATCGACCAGGAACCAATCATTTCCGTCATGCGATACAATCGTGTTCGATCATAAGGAGACCACAACGACTTGAAATGCAAAGAAAGCAGTAAAAAAATAAGCGTCAAGAGCTTACTCACCGGCACCATAATACTGGCAAAAAACACAATAAGACCCAGATGCCACATGCCAGCCGCAATAAGATGTTCAACACCGGACAAAATCGTACTGGGCTCTCCCTGCCCAAGCTGAGTTACTGTCATGATAGGTAATATATTAGCAGGAAATAATAAAATTGTTGCTGCTATCAATAGTGCCCATGTGCGAGCAATACTATTTGGCTTGCGGCTATGTAGGTGATTGTCACAACGCGGGCAATGTGGTTCCTCTAACGGATCAGTGAGATGTCGGTCTTCAGAGTGTTCAATATTTGGCACAGACAATGCACATATATGGCAATGCAATCGCCCTTGCTGCAGTGCCCTGCCCAGGCGGGATGGTGATGATTGCATTGCATCTAAACGCGAATGTATTTTAACTGTATCATCCAGCGATTCAGAAAAATGATGCGGCCAAAACAGTCCACTATCCATACCCTGCTGAGCCATCACACTCACAGGTAACAGAGCTGCATATGCAATCAATGACACTCCTACTTCAATCTCTGCCAAATCGAGTAATTTTACGATAGCAATCAATACTGCCAGCATAAACACACCGAGCAGGCTCCATGGCATCAACTGCTGAAGCAATCGAAAAACAGGCGCTTTGGCCGGAGCTTGAAAACCAAGAGATGCAGGGATAAGCAGATAAATTGATGTAAGCGTCGTGAACAAAGGAAAGATGATGCTTGTTAATAATACCAACAGGCCAATGTCATCCATGCCAATTTCGAAGAGTGCCAATGGGCCGGATAACAGAAGATCTGTTTCCACCCGTCCAGCCAGTTTCAAAGAGATAAATGGAAATGTATTGGCGATAATAAATAACATTAAGGCCGTTAAATGCAGCGCTAAATTATGATGTATCGCTTGTGATGAAGTATATTTATACAACAGCGCATCACAGCATGAACAATGTGCCTCGCCATGCTCAGGCAATGCCTGAAGATGGTGCAGTGCATCACACTCATGACAAGAAATCATTCGTATAACAAACCATCATACACCAGGCGATCATATGCGCATTTCATGGGTGCTACATCACCATCAGCTAAGTAACTCAAGCATACGTTCACCCAACAGGGTAGGGTTGTGCTCAATAGTTACACCTGCTGATTCCAAGGCTACAAATTTTGCATCGGCAGTACCTTTACCACCGGAAATAATAGCGCCGGCATGACCCATGCGTTTACCTGTTGGTGCCGTAGCCCCTGCGATGAATGCAACAACCGGTTTGGAGACATGATCACGAATATATGCAGCGGCATTCTCTTCATCGGAACCACCAATTTCTCCAATCATCACCACCCCTTCGGTTTGATCATCGGCTTCAAACAGTTTTAATGCATCCATGAAATCCATACCGTGAATGGGATCACCCCCCATACCAATGCAGGTGCTTTGTCCTAATCCGGTGCTGGTAAGTTGTGCAACCGCTTCATAGGTCAACGTGCCTGATCTTGAAATCACGCCGACACGTCCCGGCAGATGAATATGGCCCGGCATAATACCAATCTTTGCTTCTCCCGGTGTAATGATACCCGGACAGTTTGGACCAATCAGGGTACAATCGGTGTTGGATATCTGCTGTTTTACAGACAACATATCCTGCACTGGAATGCCTTCAGTAATGCAGCAGATCAAACGAACACCAGCAGTAGCCGCTTCAATAATCGCATCGGCGGCAAAGCGCGGTGGTACAAAGATTACAGTCGCTTCTGCGCCCTCTTGCTCAACAGCATCAACAACACTGTTAAATACAGGACGATCCAGATGTATTTGACCACCTTTACCAGGCGTTACTCCACCCACAACGTTGGTGTCATAAGCGATCATCTGCTCAGAATGAAAACTGCCCTGTTTGCCTGTGAAACCCTGGCAAATGACACGTGTATGACGATCTAATAATACGCTCATATTAAACCTCGATCCGCTTGATCTAATTGATCTATCGCGCATTGGGATAACGATGCTTGCTCCTGTGCAGCATGCACAGCGAATTCAGCCGCCTGATCCAGATCATCTGCCCAGCGTATATCCAGGCCTGCATCTTTCACGATTGCCCTGCCCTCTTCTTCATTGGTGCCAACGAGGCGCATCACTACAGGCACAGACATAGGATGCGTTTTAATCGCATCAATTAAACCATTGGCAATAATGTCACAACGCACGATGCCTCCAAAAATATTGACCAGCACCGCTTTCACATGCCCATCACTGAACAGTAATTTAAACGCTTCGCACACAGCGTCTACTGTCACACCACCACCAACATCCAGGAAATTGGCCGGTCTGTCACCTTTCAATTGAATAATATCCATCGTGGCCATCGCCAAACCAGCTCCATTGACCATACAACCAATATGACCATCCAGAGCGATATAGTTCAAACCAAACTGCGATGCTTCAATTTCACGCGGATCATCTTCATCCAGATCACGCAGTTCAGCTATAGCTGGTTGACGATAGATGGCATTATCATCAATCACAAATTTGGCATCCAGAGCAATGAGTTGACCGGCACGTGAGAGCATCAATGGATTTAACTCCAGTAGCGCCCCATCTGTCTGGCGAAACATGCGGTATAAATTAGAAGCAAGCTGATGAAACGCATCTACCTGATCAGGATTCAAAGAGAGCTTTGCAGCCATGCTGGCGCTTTCCTCTACTAAAACTTCATCACCGCCAATGGAGAGTGTCATAATCTGATCCGGTGTATCTGCTGCCACCTGTTCAATATCCATACCACCGGCTGGACTCACCACAAAGGCAATCGCTTCGCTTTCCCGATCCACCAACAGGCTTAGATAAAACTCACGATCAATATCCAGACCTTCTTCGATATATAACCGGTTCACCTGCTTGCCTGCTTCACCTGTTTGTTTCGTCACCAGAACCGAACCCAACAGCGCATCCGCAGCCTGTTCCACTTCCTGCAATGAACGACACAGACGAACACCACCCGCCTTGCCACGGCCACCTGCATGAATCTGCGCTTTTACTACCCACACATCTCCGGCTAACGATTTGGCAGCGGCCACAGCCTCTGAAACAGACATCGCTACGGAGCCCTTAGGAATTGGCACAGAAAACGTTGCAAGCAGAGCCTTGGCCTGATATTCATGAATGTTCATTTAATAATCCCTCAAGTGCCAGACTCTATAGTTCAAAAGTAGCCAAACGCATCAATGGTTTTGACCAGATCTTTGACTGCCAGCATCGACTGATGCAATGCATCACTCTCTTGACTAGTTAAATCCAGCTCAATAATGGCCTCCAGACCACTACCGCCAAGTTTGCAGGGCACGCCTAAATAATATCCATCCACGCCATACTCACCCTCTAAGAAAGCGGCACAAGGCAAAATACGTTTTTTATCTTTGATAATCGATTCTGCCATCTGCACCACCGACGCACCTGGCGCATAAAAGGCTGAGCCCGTTTTCAGATAACTGACAATTTCCGCGCCGCCATTGGCGGTACGATCACAGATGGCCTGCACACGCGTCGCATCCATCAATTCTGTAATTGGAATACCGGCCATGGTGGAATAACGTGGTAAAGGCACCATGGTATCACCATGGCCTCCCAACACACAGGCCCCTACATTTTCAATGGATACCTCTAACTCCTCAGCAATAAACGCACGCATGCGCGCTGAATCCAGCACGCCGGCCATACCAATGACCCTGTGCTTTGGGAAACCGGACACCTTCAATGCAGTATAAACCATGGCATCAAGAGGATTGGTGACTACCAGGATGATGCAATCAGGAGAGTGTTTAACAATATTGCGCGTTACTTCAGATACAATTTTCACATTGATACTGAGCAGGTCATCGCGGCTCATGCCCGGTTTTCGCGCAATACCTGCTGTAATAATTACCAGATCGGAATCGGCTGTATCGGCATAATCCTGCGTACCTTGCACATAGGAATCAAAACCCAGAATGGGTGCCGATTCAAACATATCGAGGGCTTTACCTTGTGGCACACCTTCCATGACATCAATCATCATGATATCAGCCATCTCTTTCTGGGCCGCTAAAAAGGCTGCGGTTGCGCCAACATTACCGGCCCCAACCACGGTTATTTTTTTACGATGAATCACTGACTTATTAATTTTCTGAGTTGCTGACCAACGCATAGTTTATGTCCCCTTTCATAACGGTTTGATGAAACATCACAACTTGGATTAACAAAAGAAAAGCATGCCGATATTATGAATGATAGTCCAACGAAACAGATCTGATATTACAGTCAGCTTGATTGTAAGTATGCAATGGCCTTTTCAACCGCCATATTTAGTGGTCTGAAATGTGCCATATTCGCAGTCACAGCTGAAGCCAATCGGCAACCGGTACCATGTGTTTGATGCGCAGACCAGGCCTGACGTGGATGATTAAAGGTATGCACAGAACCATCCGATTCGCTTAATATATCGCAGAGTTGCTCAGCATCCGCATGGCCACCTTTTAATAACACTGCGCAATCCAATCTGTGCGTTAATTCAGCGGCAGCCTGTGCTGCATCTGTAACGCCTTCCCCCAGCAACACAGCTGCTTCATCCAGATTAGGCGTGAGCAGTGTAGCCATCGGCAACAAGGCCTGTTGCAGCGTATCAATGGCACCATCTTGTAACAGTCGCTTACCACTACTGGAGACCATCACCGGATCAACAACTACGATGCCCGTGTGCAGCTCTTGCAGCAGAGCTGAAACTAGTGCGATATGCTCTACACCCACCAGCATGCCTGTTTTCACAGCCACCACATCATAATAATCAAAAACAGCATGCATTTCAGCATCCAGTTGTGCCAACGAAGCCGCTTCTATTCTACTGATAGTGGCAGGGTTCTGAGCTGTTAAAGCAGTGATCGCAGAACAGCCGTGTACGCCAAGCGATTCAAACACCCGCAAATCGGCTTGAATACCGGCACCTCCGCAAGAATCAGAACCGCCAATGGTCAGGCAAACAGGTCTTTTCACACCTGTTTGTTGATGCATGCCACTGTTTTGATTCACGCACTGCCCCAAATATCGATTAATCTTGCTGCTTCATCCTCGATATCATCAGCCGCAAACAGTCCGGAAATCAGTGCTGCACAATCAGCCCCGGTAGCTTTCACCTCGGCAATATTATCTGCATGGATGCCTCCAATGGCACAGATATGACTATCGGGGAACATCTGACGCGCTTTTATCAAACGCGCCAGACCGATAGCAGGCACTTCCATCTTGGAGGTTGTTGCCCACACAGCACCAAAAGAGACATAATCAGCCCCATCCTTGAGTGCAGATGTGGCAAAGGCCGCATCAGCCCGGCAGGTAATGCCGATGATAAAATCTTCTCCCACCTGAATTCTCAACTGAATCAGGTTCGGTGCATCATCACGCCCTAAATGCACACCATCAGCCTCGGCATCCATTGCCAAAGCCACTGAATCATTGATCATCAACACCGCATCATATGCATGCGTTAGCTGACGCAATGCTTTGGCGCGTTTAAGCTGACGTTTATAACCCTGTTTTTTATCACGGAACTGGAGGTTTTTTAGCCCTCCTTTTAATGCAGCTTCTGCTTTCTCTAACAGCGCTTTCGTATCCAGATCTGCTGGCAAAATACCATAAATGCCGTTCAGTTTTTCATGTTTCACAACAATCAGTCATCCAGCAGGTTCAACAGATCAGTAAACTCAGGCAGAGAGACAACGCGATCAGCATATTCTGCCGGAACGTCCTGATAACCGTGTTCAGCAAATGCGACTGTTTGGCAATGTGCAGCAAAACCTGCTTCAACATCAAAACGTGTATCACCAACCATGACTGTCTCGGAGGCATCCACACCCATCGCTCTGCAGCACTCCAGCAGCATGTCCGGGGCAGGTTTTTTGGCAAAGCCATCCTCTGGTGAGAGTGCCAGTGTCAGATAAGAGGTCAGTCCCATGGCATCAAGCACTTTAACCCGCGCTTTAGCAGGCTTGGCTGTGACAACAGACATCGGAATACCCTTGGCTTTCAATGTGTCCAGTACATGCATGACACCGGGAAATGGTTTACCGTGATCAGCCGGGTGCTGCTCATAAATATCTGCAAAGGCATGGTACAGCTCCATGGTCTCATCATGCTCCATAGGCAGTCCAAGCACGTTAGAAGCTAACTTATGTGCACCTCCACCAACATGCGGCTGCGTATCAGCCAGAGACAGACGCAAATCGTAACCCAGTGATTCCAAAGCACGGTTCGCATTGGCCTGGATATCAGGCAACGCATCCACCAGTGTCCCATCAAGATCAAAAATAAATGCCTTAGCCATAATCATAATATCTGTCGCTTATACAAATCTCCGAGCCCACGAAACTAAGCCACAACTCGTATGCTGTCCTCGATCTAAAAAAAAAAACACAAAAAGCAAACACAAAAGCAACAACATAAATAACAAAAAATGAAACGTATCGAAGACAA
>CAYZJL010000053.1:0-11744 GCA_964478615.1 uncultured Zetaproteobacteria bacterium | reverse complement strand
CTTCATGCCTGTAATATCTGCTATCACCTTATGCAAATGAAACCTATATGGTGCCAAATTAACGTCAATATGTTGCATATATAGCGAATAAGTCGTATAATACAGACCTTGTCGGAATCTTAATGTTGAGAGGTGAATAAAGAATGGTGGCAAAAACGGAAAGAATTTCAGTACGTGTGCCTGAAAATATTCATGCGCTGCTGAGTCGGGCGGCTGGTGTATTAGGATCCAGCATGAACCAGTTTGTACTTCAAACGGCTATTGATCGCGCCAAGCAAGTGGTTGAGGATGATAATATTATCCGGTTGAGCGGTGAATCAAGCCAGTTGTTTTTTGAAACGCTGGAAAACCCACCGGCTCCCAACACCAAATTACGCGCTGCAGCTCTCGCTCATCAAACACGATTAAATGCTTCAGATTGAACCTCTGGGGCAACATCAGCGAAGCAGATTTGATTGTGGCGAAGAAGCGCTGAATACGTTTCTCCAAACGCTTGCTCGCCAACAGCAAATGAAGGGCATATCAAAAACATTTGTGCTAGTGGATTCAGCAAAGCCGAAAACAATTATGGGATTCTTTTCATTGGCGGCTTGCGAAGTCATTAGCGAAAATATGCCACTTTCATTTGCTCGAAAATACCCGTCAAAATCTCCCGGTGCGAAATTAGCTCGTTTGGCAGTGGATCGAAAATATCAGGGCAAAGAGTACAGTCAATTGCTGATGGTCGAGGCGATGAGAAAGGCGCTACAGGTTGCTGAAAATATCGGTATTATAGGATTCTTTGTAGACGCAAAACATCATGCGGCCAGAACATACTACGAGCAATTTGGTTTTATCTCGTTCCGCGAAGCACCGCTGGAGATGTTTTTGCCTTTGGCAACGTTGCGACAGGCTCTTACTCGCTATATTTCGCCGTATGAATGAAGATCGTAAAATAATATTTACCGTGATGGCTAGCAGCAAGCAATAAAGCCCTCCCCTCCTGTAAAAGAATCACTCTTAACCAGGTAAAAATCTTCAATTAAGAGTCCCTTTCATTCTATCATAGAGGTAAAACACAGTGATAACTACTGACTCTATCATGCACTGCCGATAGACTTCGTCGCCTGACTAATCCCCTATCGAGGTATTGCATGACTACAATATGTTGCGTACGAAAAGACGGCGAAGTTGCCATTGGCGGAGACGGGCAGGTCTCACTCGGCGATACAGTGATGAAACACAGTGCCCGCAAAGTGCGCACGATTCGCGATGGTTCTATCCTGACCGGTTTTGCCGGCTCCACTGCCGATGCGATGAATCTGTTTGAACGTTTTGAAGCCAAGCTCGATGAACATGGTGGCAGTCTGTTGCGTGCAGCGGTGGCATTGGCCAAAGAGTGGCGCACGGATAAATATCTGCGCCAGCTTGAAGCCATGATGATTGTTGCAGATAAAGAGAACACCCTGCTTATCTCGGGCAATGGCGATGTACTCGAACCTGATGACGGCATTGCCACGATTGGTTCCGGTGGTGGTTTTGCCAAAGCTGCGGCGACTGCACTGGTCAATCACAGTAATCTGAGTGCCGAAGATGCCACCCGTGAAGCCATGCTGATTGCAGCCAACATCTGTGTATACACCAATGACAGCATCATTATCCACTCTATACCCAAGGAATCATAACATGAGCCAAACCATGACCCCGCGTGAAATCATTTCAGAGCTTGATCGTCATATTGTCGGTCAGAACGACGCTAAACGCGCTGTTGCAATTGCACTGCGTAACCGATGGCGCAGACAGCAGGTTGCATCGCCTATGCGCGAAGAAATTACCCCAAAGAATATTCTTATGATTGGCCCCACCGGTGTTGGTAAAACTGAAATCGCCCGAAGGCTTGCTCGTCTGGCCAATGCACCCTTCATCAAGATTGAAGCGACCAAATTTACCGAAGTCGGTTATGTTGGCCGTGATGTTGAAACCATTATCCGTGACCTGGTGGATACTGCGATCAAAATCGTGCGTGAAGAACATCTTATCCGTGTGCAGACCAAAGCTGAAAAAGTAGCTGAAGATCGCCTGCTGGATATCCTGATTCCGCGTCCCGTCAGCACTGGCCCGCACAGCAATGATAACAATGCAGCATCCAACGAATCGCGTGAAAAAATGCGCCATAAACTGCGCCTAGGTGAACTGGACAAAAGGCAGGTAGAGATCGAAGTTGAACAGTCCCAGGAAGCACCGATGATGCAATTCATCTCTGGAGGTCAGGGCGGTGATGGCATGGATCTACAGGATATGCTCGGCAACATGATGGGTAAAAAACAGAAACCCAAACGCATGGATGTGGCTGATGCACTGACAGTCATCCAGCAACAGGAAGCTGACCGCCTGCTTGATCAGGATGCTATCAAGGAAGAGTCCATCAAACGGGCTGAAAATGACGGCATCGTTTTCCTCGATGAGATGGACAAAATCACCCATCGTAGCGGTACCAGCTCCGGTGGTGAGGTATCCCGTGAAGGTGTGCAGCGTGACCTGTTGCCCTTAGTTGAAGGAACTACGGTTAATACACGCTATGGCCATATCAAAACCGATCATATTCTGTTTATTGCATCCGGTGCATTTCACCTCTCAAAGCCATCCGACCTTATTCCTGAGTTGCAGGGTCGTTTCCCTATTCGCGTGAATTTAACTGCCCTGGGAGAAGATGAGTTCCGCCGCATTCTGGTTGAGCCTGAAGCATCATTAACGCGTCAATATGCTGCCCTGCTCAAGACTGAAGATGTCAGCATTGGTTTTGATGATGCAGGCATTGCCGAACTCGCCCGCATCGCTGTATTGGTCAATGAAAAAACAGAAAACATCGGCGCCCGTCGTCTACACACCCTGCTTGAGCGTGTACTGGAAGATATCAGCTTCGAAGCCTCCGACAGCAATGGTGCAAAAGTAAACGTCGATGCTAAATATGTGCGCGATCAACTCGGTGAAATCTGTGAAGATGAGGATCTTTCACGCTACATTCTGTAATGGGTTCTGAAGTCACAACTTGTTATATTATAAGCGGGATTCAAATCACTGAGTAGATAAAATCGTTGTAATCAATCACGCCATCAGCGGCCAGCTGCAGTGCCGACAGTGACTTGGGCTGCATGCCACTATCTGCGGCAATGCGCTGCATCTCAGCACCCTTCACACCATCGTGAATGGCCTGTCTGATCTTCTCATTAACCACAAGAAACTCATACGACATAACCCGTCCACCATAGCCAGTTTGATTACAATGTTCACAACCTACAGCTTTATAGAGATGTTCAGGCGCGCCCAAACCAATGTCAGTTATCATGGTAAAGGCCGGATCATCATTATCCAGCTCAGTTCGACACTCCATACAGAGCTTCTTCAACAGATTCTGACTGATAATACCAAGCAGTGCCGGAGCAATAAGATAATTCGGAATACCCAAATCATTCAAACGGATAATGGTATCCACAGCAGAATTGGTATGCAGGGTGGAAAACATCAGATGCCCGGTAAGAGCGGCCTCAATGCCTATTTCAGCAGTTTCCGGATCACGCATTTCACCAATCATGATAATATCAGGGTCGTGCCTGAGTACATTGCGCAGAATACGGGCAAAGCTCATGCCTATCTTACTGTTTACCTGAATCTGATTGGCATCATCGATTTCTGACTCAACCGGATCTTCAATGGTTAAAATGTGGGCTGGCAGATGAGAAATCGATTTCAGCAATGCAAACAGTGTCGTTGATTTTCCTGAACCGGTTGGCCCGGTTACCAGCACCAAACCATAAGGCTTGCGCGCCATGATAGAGAGCTGTTTCATATCCTCTTCACGCAAACCAAGCACATCCAGCTCAACTGCCATCTCTTTATTTAATACACGCAGCACCAGTGATTCGCCAAAAGAGTTAGGGATACAGGAGACACGAAATTCATATTTATGTTTCCCATCCCGCAGCTGTAAACGGCCATCCTGTGGCATACGCTGCTCAGCTATATCCATACCACATAGAATCTTGATTCTGGCGGCAATCTGCTTGCACAGCCCCTTATCCAGCGCATTGTCTGATAACAGCTGTCCATTGAGTCGATATGCCAGAGTGATTTTCTTGGCCTGTGGTAAAATATGAATATCGGACGCTTTTTTTCTTATACCATTGCGAATAATGCGATTCACCAAACGAACAATAGGCGCATCCTCAGCCGACTGGGTGATTTCCAACTCATTCAGCGGTTCATCAGATTCGACATCTTCCCCTTGCAGGAATTCACAGGATAGCTCTTCATCCGCTAAATCTTCTTTAAGCAACGCTTCAATAGCTACCTTTAACTGCGAAGCTTTCACCATCACTTCATGGACTTTTTTACCCGTTTTAAAGGTTATTTCATCATACGCTTCCAAGCCCATCGGGTCTGCCAGTGCAATGGTCAAGGAGTGTTTATCCGAATCAATCGGCATAATCTGATATTTCTCTACCACATCCCGGCCAATTTCAGTGCCAGCCACCGGGTTAATCTCATACTCGTCCAGATCAACAGTTGGCAATCGAAACTTCTTGGCCAGGGCACTCAACAGTTCATCTTCGGTAATTACCTGAGAGCTAAGCAACACTTCACCAATGCGCTGGCCGCGCACTTTTTGTTCATCGAGCGCAAACTGCACATCATCTTCGGAGATCAATCCCGCCTCAACCAAAATCTCACCCAAACGCATCTTTCTGCGGCTCTGAATCTGCAATACCGAATCAATGTGTTTACCTTCAACTTTACCCCGTTCAACCAGAATATGACCAAGCGGTTTATCATCTGAAGAAACCGATTGTTGATCCAGTGCCTCCTGCACATCATCCACTGTCACCAGTTCTTGATCAATCAGCAGATCACCCAGCTTCATACGTTGCTGGCTCTGCAACTCCAGCGCATGATCGAGATCACTACCCTTCACCTTACCCAACCCTTTCAGCACATCTCCCAATGAAGGTATACTTTGAGCCTGGGCTTCCAATGCATTTTGCAAATCCTGAGAATCAATACTTTCCTGATCGATCAGCAGGTCACCAAGACGTTCCGGTTTTTCCTGATAACGAATGCCATGATGATAAAAAAAGATACGTTCATATGGAAATCCATCATCCCTGCCAACTGCAAAAAAACCGGGTGTATTGGACATCGCGGGAGATGCATAGACTTCAAAACTATCAAGATTGACTGTAATCACTTTCAACGCATCCAAGTGCTGTGATTTACTTGGATGCTCGACTGCCATCGGATCAACGTGATGCAGCCCAATATAGACAATATCTTCGATACCGAGTTTCCGGGAGCCAGCATCCTCAGCCTGATCTTTCTCAAAAAAATGCAGTTTATTCATGATCGGAGAGAAACCAAGCATATGACCTTCAAGCATCTTTCCATTCATAAGGTTAATGGAAACACCCTGATGACGATGAACTTTTCGCGTTTGCACCATATCCCTTACCTCTCAACCATCAACGTCATACTTTGTATACAGTCTGGGCTAAACCGGTTTCTGAGCATCTTCTGATGATGCCGAATCTCCAAAACAGGCGCTCCAGACATGCGATGGTAGAAAGTAACAAAAACGCTCCCAGCGCGCTTCATCTGATACCTCACTGAGGTTATTAATCAAATCGTTTCTTTCATCAAAACGACCTGTTTCATGATACAATTGTGCTTTTAATGCCGAAGCTTTGAGAGAATCAGGCGATTGCGCATCAACCTTGTCGAGAAAGATTTCAGCTTCATCATAATGACATTGCCCTAATTTCCCCTCTATCTGATTAAGCAGCTGGACTACTTCATCAGACAAAGGCGCAGGCTCCTGATCACTACCCTTCTCAACATGAGCATCGGGGTCTTCCATCAAGGGATCTGGCATGGAATCAAACTGGCTCTCCATCATACCCACATCATGGGCATGATGATCATTGAGCAACAGATGATCAGACTCCGGCTCCAATTCGGATACTGCCGAAGCATGTGATCTACCGGTGCTTTTTTTTCTCTGCATCATCAATATCACCAGCACCCAGATCAATGCAACAAACAGAGCAACAATCACTGCAAACTGCCAGTTCCCCCAACTATCAGACGCTTCTGCCGGTAACATTTCAGTGCGCATCTTGATAATCTCAATATCTTTTTGCAGGCGATGAATATCACTTTTAACGCCCTGCATGGACAAGTTGAGCGTAGAGACCGTATCATCAAGTGTCGCCATCTGCAGCTTACCGGCCATCATACCCTTATGGATGATCTCAAACTGCTGATCCATACCCAACTTCAGTTCCGATACAGCATTCAGCGCATCAACAGCTCCTGGGCCATTCAAACCGATTTTTCCGCTATAACGTAATGACTGATCGCCTTTGGATGCAGCATCATTTGACGCAGTTTTAGCCCCCACTTTTTTCAACGCTGTTGTGGTTGGGTTCTCCCGTTTCAACAGCGTGGAAAGCTTCTGCATTGATGCAGTACCAGCATACTTTTTCACCACGTCACCACGCGGCACGGTCAGCCAGGCACCTTTAATCAAATGATTAATATTTCCATCAACAAATGCATCTGCATTATTTTCATACAGGGATAACATCACCTGTTTATTGCTGAATCGCCTGTCCAGGCGCAGGCGATAAGCAATTTCACTCAGGTTATCTCCCGCCTGTACTGGCCCATAACGCCATGTACGCGCCCACACAGCACCTTTTCCTGACGATGACGGAGCATCATTAAAAGACAGAGCCTCAAACACCAGCGTAGATAATGATGTTACCTGCTCTCTTTTCGGTTCATTTTTCAGCTCAGTTCGCTGCGATTTTTCTACCGGATCAAGCATCAGCTGATAATGTTTGAAGTATGTGCCACGGCCAGTTTTTTTGGCTTTTAGAACAATCGACAACATCGGTGCATTCATCAACCCGGTAGAACGCAATTGCACCAAGGGGTGACTTGAGAACCGATCCTGAATCAACACCTGAACACGCGACAAATCCGACTGCCATTGCAAACCAAGTTGTTCATACTCTTTCGCTGTCGCCAATTCGACACGTACTGTTTTCATATCATCTGCATCGTTAAGAAGCATGGGAATATCAGCTTTCAGGGCCTGATTCAAATGACTTGTTAGCGAAAGAGCTCCAAAGCCCAAGGCTTCAACCTGCGCAGGCATGGTTAACAAAGCAGTCATCAACAGCAGTACCAAACGGCATTCAATGCCCAGAAAACGCTTTAACCGCTCCATCAGATCATTCAACGTGCCCACATTCATCTCCCTTGCACCCCCATGCTTTTCCACTACAGCGACAAAGTACACGTACACCACTAGCAAATCCAATACCAAAACATATCACAGGGCTTTTTCAAGATTCATCTTTCATATGCACACATGACAGCTTGATGGGCTGTTTAGATTCGTTCAGCCTTCACTACATTGTTAGACATCAAGTGTGGAGTATGATCATTTTCTTTCAACTGCGATTAGCTTTGATATGAGCCCTACCGAAATGCATTCTCCAATGCCCGCCTCAGCGTGCCTCGCAGTCAGCACAAATAACCGTCCGGCCATCGCACAAATCAATCACAGTCATCTACTACATAACTATGCTCGGCTCAACATGCAGGCTGGGACTGCCGACATCATGGCTGTCGTTAAAGCCAATGCCTATGGTCATGGCATGCAAAGCGTCGCTGCTACACTCTCCTATGCGGGTTGCACAAACTTCGCGGTGAGCGATGCCCATGAAGGAGTGGAATTACGCCAACATCTCTCCATGCAATCCTCTGCACATCAGCAAGCCTCACCTCTAAATACTACTGAGATCACCCTGCTCTCAGGTCTCTTTAACCCCAACGATGCTGAACTTGCATGCAGCGCTGCTTTAACGCCTGTTATCACAGACTTCCAACACATAAGCTGGCTTGCTGCAGCCAATTTTCAGGGCCATGTATGGCTAAAAATTGATTCAGGCATGAACCGCTTGGGTGCAGCCGACCCGGCAAAACTGCTCATGCAATGCAAACAAGCCAACATCAGCGTCTACGGCCTGATGTCACACCTTGCCTGTGCTGATGAACCGCAACACCCGATGAACCAACTGCAATGTGAAACGTTCGCGAAAATCTGTGAAAAAATTGCTCCAGCACTGCCTCGCTCCCTGCTCAACAGCGCCGGCATGATGATCATGCCCGAACAGAGCATGGATATCGTGCGCCCAGGTATTGCCCTGTATGGTATGGAACCGGTAGCAGAGAAGACCTTGGGACTGAAACCTGTGATGACTCTGCTTGGCAGCATCATGCAGCTGCGTGATATTCCGGCCCACTCCCCGGTCTCATATGGAGCCACATTCATTACCCCCAAAGCCATGCGCTTGGCCACGGTTTGTCTCGGTTATGGCGATGGCGTGCCTCGCGCTTTATCAGGCATAGGTTCTGTCTGCATCCATGGTGAAATCTGCCCTATTATTGGACACATCTGCATGGATTATAGCATGGTTGATGTGACCCATATTGATGCTGCATTGGGTGACCTTGTAGAGTTTTGGGGCCAACAAATCCCAGCCAATACTGTGGCAGAACAGGTAAACACGATTAGCTACACACTTTTCACAGGCGTAGGAGCCCGTGTTCAACGGGTTAACGGTGCTTAAATGTCAGATCCCTTGCTAACCATCCCAACCATTTCCGCCGCAACAGCAGATCACACAAGAGAGTCATATGCTATCTTCAAAAACAGCCACTGGTCTGTACTTAAAGCTTCAGGCCCTACTGTGCGTGAATATCTGCAAGGCCAGATCACCCAGGATATAAACAAATTGGGTGCCCAACAGGCCATTCATAGCGCCCTGTTATCACCACAGGGAAAAGCTGTTTCGGACATCTATATTATCTCAGGACATCATGATGAATTGGTTCTGTTGGCACCTCAATCCCATGCTGAAGCCACCGTGGCCCGCTTACGCCAATTTGCACTTGGTCATCAGCTGCGTATTGGTATTGTTGATAGCCTTGCAATTGCGACCGTGTATGGTGTTCGTGCTGCCGATAGCCTGAAAGCGTTCGGACTTGCTGAACCCGATCAAAGCTGGCTATCTCAAAGCAGTAAACAGGGTGAAGACAGCTTTGCCATAGTGATGCACAAGCAACCCAACGCATATTGGATCATTAGCACAGAAACGCAGATCGATCACTGCTTGCAAGATCAGCATCCCACTACAGTGGACGAACTCGAAGCGCTGCGCATCCAGCATGGTTTGCCGCGCTTTGGCTGCGAATGGGATGAACACCTGCACCCACTCAACGCCAACCTGATTGAGTTCGAAGGCGTAGATTTCAAAAAAGGCTGTTACGTCGGCCAAGAAGTGACCAGTCGCATGCATTGGCGAGGTGGCATCAAAAAGAAACTCTATCGTGTGCAGCTTGATACAAAACCTGTTGAATTGCCCTGCCCTGTTCGCAGCTCTGCCAATATCGGTGAATTAAGGTCTGCTGCGATAGATGCAAACGGAAACTGTTTTGGCATTGCCCTGCTTCCCATTAACGTGGTAGAATCAGATGCAAAGCTGAAGATAGATAAGAATACAAACATAGAGATCATGGAGGCATGTCATGCCTGATACATTTATCTGGTATCACGCCGATGAAAACATGGAACCGGCATTCATAGCGTGGCTGGAGCAGGTTGAGGAAAAAGCCGATGTACGCGGTAAACTATTCATCCGTAAAGAGCAGGACAAAACTACTTTCATGGAAACATATACCAATGTCTCCCGTGCTACGATCAATCGCATCGAAAAATTAGCCTCTACTCAAGACCTGTTCAAAGAGATCCACAGGCAGTGCGAAAGCTTTGTAGAGGTTAGCAACAGCTAACCCCCTCTTACCACAGGCTTAACTAAATGCGTTGGTTATCCTTATTCAGGATTGCCGAACGCGTCCAACACGCTGCATCTTTTGCAGGTAATTCAGATAAACGCCAAGACCAGTTATTTTCCAGTGTGCCCGGTGTATTGAATTTCGCTTCGCTTCCCAGCCCCAACAGATCCTGCATCGGGACTACAGCAAGCTCAGCCGGTGAAGCGAGTGCCGATTCAATCAATGCCCATGGCATATCTTCGAGTTTCGCGTCGAGTACCTGCAAAGCATGATCGCAAACATGTTCATCCGCTGAATCAAACCAGCCCATGGTTGTATCGTTATCATGTGTACCTGTATAAACGACAGCATCTGCACCAAAATTACCTGGCAAATATGGATTATCTACACCACCACCAAAAGCGAACTGTAAGATTTTCATGCCTGGCAAGCCAAACGCTTCTCTAAGCGCCGTCACTTCATCGGTAATAATACCAAGGTCTTCAGCAATCAGCGGCAGCTCACCCAACTCATCCTGCAAACGCTGCAACATTGCCCCACCAGGTGCCGGACGCCATTCACCGACAATGCCATCTTCACTCTCTCCGGGAATAGCCCAAAAGGCTTCCAGTGCACGAAAATGATCAATGCGCAGCATATGCATCAATTCCAGCTGCCGCGACACACGGCGAACCCACCAGGCAAAACCATCGGCTTGCATCTTGTCCCAACGGTAAAGTGGGTTACCCCAACGTTGACCTGTTTCAGAGAAATAGTCTGGTGGCACACCGGCCACATCCTGACATAGACCTTTCTCATTGACGGTAAAAAATTCACGCCCGGCCCACACATCGGATGAGTCATGCGCAACATAGATTGGCAGATCACCAAACAACTGAACGCCGCGCGACTCCGCATGGGCTTTGAGTGCATGCCACTGCTCATCAAACAGAAACTGTTCAAACACAATCTGCCGAATCAGTTCAGCATGTTCTGCTCGGGCAGCCAGCAGTGCTTCCGGCTCTCTATCTCGCAGAGCATTTGGCCACTGCCACCATGCATGATCATTCAACGCCACTTTCAATGCTGCGAACAAGGCATAATCATCTAACCAATGCGCATGTTTAACCTGGAACCTATCGACGCTCTGTTTCAGCTCCGAACTGTTTCCCACTTGAGCCCAAAACTGTTTAGCAGCTGAAGAGCGCAGTTCTTTATGCAACTCGGCTGAGATATCCCCAACCAACACCCCAGCATCCAGCCAGCCTTGAGAAACACAAGCGCGTAGATCAAGCAGTTCTGCATTACCGGCAAAGGTGGAGAGTGATTCATAGGGGGAGCCATGACCATGGGTTGGCCCTAATGGCAAAAACTGCCAAACACTGTAACCACCACTGCCCAAATCATCTATAAAGCTGTGCGCTTCTTCACCCAGCACACCTTTATGAAAAGGGCCGGGGAGCGAAGTAATATGTAATAAAACTGCCGACCTGCGGCGATCAATCCAGTCACTCACGAATCAGCACCACCACGACGCATCGTGCCACCACCTTCAGCATCACCACCACCGATGGAAATATCATCATCCAATGAGTTCGGCGCGACACAACCGAGCAATTGATACAGTTTCTTTAAATGCAAACGGTAAAGCCTGTCGAAATCACGCACCGCCGCACCCGGATTGTAATCACCGAACCACCAACACCAGTCGGAACCTTCGCAGATACGCAATTGCTCTTCGGCATCGCTGCGCTGCTCCGCATTGAGTCCCTCGATATGACTATCAAAGCAATGTTTGGCTTCAATCAACAGTTCCCAGGCGCGTGTTTTGGCACGATCACCAATCCAAGTGGATAGATTGCCGTACA
>CAYZJL010000052.1:0-11921 GCA_964478615.1 uncultured Zetaproteobacteria bacterium | reverse complement strand
CTTGTACTTGAGGATTGGTTTTAAAGAAAAAGAGAAAGAAAAAGGGGACGCTTCCCTTTTTTGTGATACTTGCTGCACAATTGAATATGGAGGATGAGAAATGACGCAATCACTTGATTTATCACCATTGCAAAAGGCGTTGGCTAGCCTTTTGGTTGCTATTGAGCGAACGGAACGGGAACGGTCTGATGATATATTCGATGATATGTTGCGGGACAGCGTCATCCAGCGGTTTGAATATAGCTATGAACTGTGCTGGAAGATGCTCAAGCGGCGTTTGGAAATGGATGTTCCATCGCCTGAGTTGATTGATGGCATGAGTTTTAGAGAAATGATTCGAGAAGGTGCGGAGCGGGGGATGATTGCCGATCCACTGGTATGGTTCGAGTACCGTCAGAAGAGGAATCTGACAACGCATACCTATGATGAAACTGTTGCCAAGGATGTTTATCTGGCGGCTGTTGCTTTTGCCGGTGATGCGCAGGCATTGCTTGCCGCACTGCTACAACGGAATGACGGATGAAACTGAATGATAATGAGCTTGCTATTGTACAAAACATTTTGGAGGCAATGACTCCAGACTATGAAGTCCGCGCTTTTGGTTCGCGCGTGCATGGGCGGGGGCTGAAACCATTTTCCGATATTGATCTGGCAGTGATGACAACAACACCTGTTGCTTCTGAACGGATGTGTGAATTAAAGGAGCAATTCACTGAATCGGATTTGCCATACAAGGTTGATATTGTGGATTACGCCGCTGCCAGCCTAAGGTTTCGTGATATTATCCAGCAAGAATATGAGGTGATTTACAGGCCTCAAAAAGGTCTGGAAAGCCATGATTAAAGTGCTCTTTTTTGGTTTAGTTGTAGACCGGCTTGGAAAGCGTGATTGTTTCCCTCCTGCCAGTGATAATATATCAGTGCAGCGTGCCAACAGTTTTGCTGCGGCTGTATGTGGAGTAGTGATATGACAAAACATGGCAGCGCCTTAAAAGTTCAATTCAATGAAGTATTAACCCGGATATTACAAGCCAGACAAAAAGCATTTCAGCAGGTGAATGTTGCTCTGGTTGAGTTGTATTGGAATGTGGGGGAATATATGTCGTTGCAGGTTAGTCACCAAAATTGGGGAAAGGCAGTTGTGGCAGAGTTGGCTGTTTTCATCAAGGAAAGTGAGCCAAATATCAAAGGGTTTTCTGCCCGTAATCTGTGGCGAATGAAACAGTTTTATGAAACATATCAACAACATAAAAAACTGCCCACACTGTGGACAGAATTAAGCTGGAGTCACCATCGTCGGATTATGAGCCTGAAGACAGCAGAGGAAAGAGAGTTTTATCTGCATCTGTGTGGGCAACGTAAGTATAGCGTGAGAGAGCTTGATCGCTTAATCAATGCGTCCACATTTGAACGAACAACTCTGGCAGATCAAAAGCTATCAACAGCAGTGCAGCAACTTCCTCAGCACGCAGCAGGCTTTTTTAAAGATAGCTATGTGTTTGAATTTCTGGACTTGCCAGTGCCGTATCAGGAAAAAGATTTGCAACAGGCTCTTATCGCATCGCTTAAAGACTTTATCCTTGAATTGGGGGCAGGGTTTTCATTCGTTGGTCAGGAGTATCGTTTGCAAGTCGGCAATGATGATTTTTTTCATTGATTTGTTGTTTTTTCATCGCCAATTACAATGCCTTGTGGTTTTTGAACTTAAAAACACCAAGTTTAAACCCGAGCATATTGGCCAGTTGGAGTTCTATTTAGAAGCGCTTGATCGTGATGTGAAATTGCCGCATGAAAATCCAAGTATTGGTGTGTTACTTTGCCGTGAGAAAAATGATGAAGTCGTGGAATACGCTTTAAGTCGCTCATTAAGTCCAACTATTATTTCAGATTATGAAACCCAATTGATTCCCAAAGAAGTACTCAGGCAAAAGCTGAATGAGTTTTACGCGTTGTTGGAAATATCACAGGATGATTAAAGTTCTCTTTTTTGGTTCGATTGCAAATAAGGTAAAAAAGCGTGATTGCTGCCTGCCTGCCCGTGAGAATATGACTGTTGCTGATGTGGTGGACGCTGTTGGATGCGCATGCTTTCAGCCTTTGCTGGTGGCGGTCAACCAAGAACAAGTGAAAAGTAGGTGCCTGGTCTTGTTTCGTACATTTGGGGCATCAATCATGTTGTCGAGTATAAAAGATACAATGAAGTATCAAGTGGAGCATAAATACAGATGAATCTGATTGAAAACTGTACTGCGGTAATTCTGACCGGTGGTGAATCCCGGCGCATGGGCGCTGATAAAGCGATGGTGGAAATCAAGGGTAAACCGATGGCCGCACATATTGTGGAGGCGCTTGATCCGCTGTTCTCTGATATTTTGATCAGTGTGCGCGAGTATCGTAGCGATGTGACGTTGCCACAGATTATTGATTCGTCATCAGAGCGCGGGCCGATGATTGGCATTAAGAGTGCACTGCAAGCGGTGCAGAGCGATTGGTTGTTTGTCATTGCCTGCGACATGCCGTTTGTATGCACAGAGCTGATTCATACACTGGCATTAAAGCGTGATCAGCATGATGCCGTTTTGACCCATGTTAGTGATCGATCACAACCGCTGTTTGGCTTTTATGCCAAATCATCTCTGCCACTGATGCAGAGTAGAATAGCTGATGGGCAGCGCAGTATGATGCGGCTACTCGATGAACTGGATGTTTATCTGCTGCCTGAAGCAGAGGTCAAAGCGATTGATCCCCAGCTGAAGAGTTTAATGAGTCTGGACCGAGAAGAAGATATAAAAAAGATGGAGTTAAGCGATGGGTGATTTTTCAGTAAGCCAGGCACAGGCTTGTATTTTAGAACATATGAAGGGATCAGGTGTTGAGTTTGTAGCGCTGCATGATTCACTCGGACGTGTGTTGGCGGAAGATGTGTCGGCCAATCGTAATCATCCACCGTATGATGTGTCTGCTATGGATGGTTATGCGCTGAGCTATGCCGATATTAAAGCGGCCACTGTCGATAGCCCTGTGGCGCTGGACGTGGTGGATGATATCAGGGCAGGGCAGATGCCTAAAATTGAGATTAAAGCAGGCCAGGCAGCACGTATTATGACTGGTGCGCCTACCCCTCTAGGTATTGATAGCGTGATTCGTGTGGAAGATACGGCGCTTGATGGTGACGTGGTGTCGATTCTCACACCACCCAAGTTGGGAGCTAATATTCGCCCGCTGGGTGAAAATTTGCGCACAGGTCATGTGGTGCTGAGCAAGGGTACGATGATCACGCCCGGTGTATTGGCCATTCTGGCCATGGTGAAACAGAAACAGGTGCCGGTGTTTGCTAAACCAACGGTAGCGATTCTATCTACCGGTGATGAGCTGGAAGCGATTGATGATCCAATTGATGAAAATAAAATTCCCAATGCCAATTCGCATGCGCTTTATGCCCAGTGCAAATCATTAGGCATTGAAGCGACTTTGTTGGGCATTGCCAAAGATGACCCGGCAGATCTGCGTGCCAAACTGGTTGAAGGGTTGAACTATGATGTGTTGCTGGCATCCGGTGGTGTATCGGTTGGTCATCATGATTTTGTACGTCCAATGCTTGATGAACTGGGCATTAGCTTCCATTTCTGGCGCGTGGCTATGCGTCCAGGTCACCCTTTGGCTTTCGGCACTACAGATGATGGCACCGCAGTATTCGGTCTACCGGGCAATCCGGTCGCCAGCATGGTCTGCTTTGAAGAGTTTGTTGGCCCAGCTTTGCGTCAGATGATGGGGCATGAAAAACTATTCCTGCGTACGGTTCAGGCACGTTTGCAGCATGATGTGAAAGGGGCCGGTAGTCGCACGCTGTTTATCCGCGTTACGCTTGATTGTGATGATGAGGGATACTTTGTTTCCTTAACCGGCGCTCAGGGCAGTGGTGTATTAATGTCGATGGCACTAGCCGAAGGCCTGATGATAGTCCCCGCCGATAGCGGCACTCTGAAAGCCGGAGATATGGTCACAGTGCAGCTACTACAGCATATGAGCCTCCAACCTCTTATGTTGCAATATCTCTTACCCGTTTGAATATCTGAGATAAAGGTGCGAGACTTTTTACGAGGAGATCTTTAGTGGCCTTCTTTCTTCAGCAATAAAAAGATAGCAAGTCCACCAAATACCAGGCTGGGTAACCAGGCAGCATATGAGGCTGGTAAATGTTCGCTATTGGCCAGCAAATAGCTGGCATTGCTCAAAATATAATAGGATAATCCAAGCGCAATGGTGAGGATAAGTCCCCAGGACGCGCGGCTGTTTCGATCCCCTGAATGCAGACAAAGAGCTGCCGCCAGTATCACCATCAACAGGCAGGAGAAAGGGGCCGAGAATTTTTTATGCAGGGCGTAGTTATAGGCGCTGTTACTTAATCCGGCATGTTCAAGGTTTTGAATGTAATGATACAGTTGAGAGGCATGCATATAGCGCGGTTTGGGTAGTTCCGTTGCTTCGGGGCCTGCTGTGGATGTGATGGTGAGGCTATCAAACTGCTGCATCTGCATGCCTTGGTGGCTCGATGGTGTGCTGATGTGCACATCGCGCAGCAGCCATGCGCCCTCGGCATACTGCGCTTTGCTGCTGTCAATGCGTTTCAGCCAGCTACCCTGATCGTCTGTTTCAAGTATGGTCAGGGAAAAGGTGTTATGACTCAGTGGTGTTAATCGAAAAAATCGATGGCCGTCTTTTAACCACTGAACACCCTGTTTTTGCGCTGCTTTATGCTGGATATGAACGCGTTCGATGGAGTCGAGGCGTTTATTGGTTGTTGGTGTCACCCATTCGCCAATAATGAAGCTGAGCAGTGCGGCCAGGGTTGCAACCATCAACAGTGGAGTAAGTATTTTATTAATACCTAAACCTGCTGCACGCACGGCTACCATTTCATGATGGCGAGAGAGTTCAATGAGATAAACGCTGCATCCGACCAGAATAATGATGGGCATGAACTCGGAAATCATGAATGGAATTTTCAATAACATATATTCAATCATCAGATTGCTGGTCAGTCCGCTGCCAAGGTGACGGGCTTTGTCAAAGGATTCGATAATGATGTAAATAGATAAAAGCACAGCCATGGTAAATAGCGAACGGCTCATGCAACCGAAAAATATCCATCTGAAGATTACAGGCATGGCGTTAACCTAGATATCATGGACAGGAAGGGAAGCCCCTGATTTTCCCCTTCCACGAGATCAGTGAAAAGCATTGACCGATCGAATAGAAAGCATTCTGCATCATCAGCCCTCGTTCTTTCATGGATGCACAACGCCAGAGAAAGGGGGGCTGAAGCGCTGATAGCAAGGTTGTTTTTAGCTTTTACTCTGTGTATCTCTGCGTCCTTTGCGGTGATATTGTTTTTGATGAACCCGGTTCATTTACTTTTTCATTTTGATCAGCATATTCATATAAGGAAGCCATACCATGAAACGGTACAAGATCAGGGCTGTAGCCCATGATATCCCCAAGCTCCTGAAACTTATTCACGCCACAACTGACCTCAATTTTATCCGGAGTAAATTGACTTGGATGTTCGAGACCTGCGGTGTGAGCCAGTGAGGTTAGCTCTGTTCTAAAGCCGCGTAAAAATTGAGTCAAACGAACTGCTTTGGTTTCAATCACCAGACCACGCATTTTTTTAGGGTCCATGGTGGCGATACCGGTCGGGCAGTGGCCGGTATGACAAGCCTGTGATTGTATGCAGCCTATTGAGAGCATCGCTTCGCGGGCAATATTGATGCAATCACAGCCCAGAGAGAGGGCCACTACCGTGCGATCAGGAAAACCAAGTTTTCCACTACCAATCCAGACGACATCATTGGCAATGCCTCTCTTTTGAAAGATTTGATACACCCGCGAAAAACCGACTTTAAACGGTAAGGATACATGATCGGAATAGGTCAGTGGGGCAGCGCCGGTGCCGCCTTCTGAGCCATCTATCACAATAAAATCAGGGCCGACTTTATCCTGCATCATCTTTTCGGACAGATCTTCCCAAAAGGTGGTTTCTCCAATGGCAGATTTAATACCAACAGGTAGTCCGGTTACTTCTGCAAGTTTTTCAATAAATACGATTAAAGAGTCGACATCATGAAACTGACTGTGGGATGCAGGGGAGATACACGCTTCACCCACGGTGATACCACGGATGTTAGCAATCTCAGGGGTGACTTTTACTCCTGGTAAAACACCACCTTTGCCGGGTTTGGCGCCCTGAGATAGTTTGATTTCAATGCCTCTGATATGCGGGTGCTCTTTCACCTGCTTTGCGACAACATCGAATGAAAATTCTCCAGACTCATCACGCGCACCAAAATATCCGGTGCCCAGTTGCCAGACTATATCTGCACCGAGCAGGTGAAAGGGGCTGATGCCACCTTCTCCGGTGGTGTGATACGCACCTGCTTCTGCAGCACCAAGGTTGAGTGCGGAGATGGCATGTTTACCTAGTGCACCATAGGACATGGCTGAGATATTGATGATAGATTTTGGCCTAAAAGGGCGTTTTCGACCATGCGCCTGCCCCATCACTTTCAGGCATGGAATGGCAGTTTTATCGCCATCAGGGTAAACGGTTTTGGATTCAGGAAAAGGAAATGCGGCATGTTTGATGATGGGGTAACCAATGCCGTACTGCTGTTCGGTAGTACCAAAGCCAAAATGATTATCGATGTTTTTGGCAGTTCGATAGACCCATGAGCGTTCATCACGGTTAAAAGGTTGTTCCTCTTTATCATTGGTTACCCAATATTGACGCATGCCCGGGCCGACCTTTTGCAGGATATAGCGGGTGTGCCCGATAACAGGGAAATTGCGTAAAATAGTATGGTGTTTTTGTGTGTAATCTCTGATCGCCAACAGAGCGATGCCAACCACAAGAACCCCAATCATGCTTAGTAGCATAATACCTCCCCTCTAAATTATAAAAGAATCATACGTTGTGTGATTCTTTTAAGCATAGATGAAATAAATAATAAGCCCAAGTCAGCTGGCTGTCTGAACTGGATATTCGAGATAAAATCACCCACTCAGTCCTGAATGCATACAGACGTCAATAGGTCTGATTTTTTGATAATTTGGAAAACCGGTGACAGTGTATTCATTTATCACTCTTGCTGTCCTGTTTTAGTAGCCGCATAATTACACTTGCCATTCGTGCCATCTCGAAAACTTAGGATCAAAACATGCTCAATGCAAGAAAAGAATATACTAATGGCATACCTCTGACTGTCTGGTTTTGGCCGATAACAGTCATGCACAGTCAGATGTTTCTGATGTTTGAAATGTCTGGCTGATGACGTTTTTGAACATGTTCTACAGTTATTGTTCAATGTGTGATGATGATCAGCTACTCAGAGTCTATTCGTCTGTTTAATTGTTTGGTCAGTTCTCGAAGTGCACGGCCACGGTGCGAAACGGAGGATTTCTCTTCGGCAGTGGCATCGGCAAAGGCTTTTCCCAGCTCAGGGCAGAAAAATAGCGGGTCATAACCAAAACCGGATGATCCAGATGCCTCTTCTAAAATTTCACCCGCAACCTTACCTTCAGCTTGTACTGACTTTTCACTATCGGGCCAGGCCAGATGCAGAGCGCAGATAAAATGGGCTGAGCGATTTTGATTGCCCTTGAGATCGGTCAGGAGTTTTTGGTTGTTATCGGCATCTGTTGCAGATTCGCCTGCAAAACGCGCCGAATAGACGCCCGGTGCACCGTTCAGGGCATCAACACAGAGGCCTGAATCATCAGCGATGGCAGGGCAGTTGTTGATTTTGGCAAAGGCCTCGGCCTTTTTTTGTGCATTGCCGGAAAACGTATCTGCATCTTCAATGACATCGATACATTTAGTCTGCCCGGCATCAACCAGTTCGATACCGAGCATACCTAGAATCGCAGCAATTTCCCGGCGTTTTTTTACATTGTTGCTGGCAACGACAAGTTTCATAATGTTAGTTGTAGTATGTTGGTGATGAATTATTTTATTTATTGCTAATCCAGTCGGTCAGGGCTTGTGCCGTGCGCGGAGCACCACTCATGCGACGGCCATCGCCAGCAATAATAGCGGGTGTGCCGTGAATGTTGAGGCTTGTAGCCACTTTGGCGATATCATCGATTGGTGTTTTGCAGCTGGTTTTTTCAGGTACAAAGCCATCAAGCATGACTTTTTGTAGTGTTTTATGCTGATCTTTGCTGCACCAGATCGCTTCGGATTTTTTGCGGGCATCGGGATGCAGTTGAGTGAGCGGATAGAGGAAAGTATAGACCTTCACGCCTTTAACCTCTTTGAGCGTTTTCTCGAGGCCTTTGCAGTATGGGCATTCCGGGTCAGTGAAGATGGCGATGCTTTTTTTGGCATGTTTGTCACCGGAAACGATAGCTTTATCAAGTGGTAGAGAACTCCACTCCACACGGTTGATATCTTCCAGACGTTGCTGGGTGATATCTTTCTGGGCCTGCATGTCAAGGATATGTCCGCCGCGCATAAGATAACGCCCTGTACTATCAGAATAGAGGATCTGGGTGCCTACCTGTAGTTCATACAGTCCTGGCATAGGTGAGCCTTTGATAGCAACAATAGGAACCATGGGTAGTGCTTTGCGAATCTGCTCGGCTATTTTGCTGTCAATAGCAGTTGTTTCACCTGCTAAGGCCTGTGAGGATAACAACATCATGGTGATCATCAATAATAAAGTGCGCATGTGAACTCCTTAAATAATATTGGCGACATCATGCAGCGGCAGCGCCGGACTGTGAAGTGTATAAGTTACATGCATGGGGGTAATCAGTGTGAGAGTTGTGTGGTGAATGATTTGTCTGTCCAGTTTTGTGGCCCCAGGAGGTGCTGGCTGATGCTGCCATCGGCGGCAATAAGCAGGGTGGTTGGCAGGCCACGAATACCCAACCCTCTGGCCTGATCTGAATCGCTGAGCAGGGCTGGTATCTTGATCGCATTTGATGATAGGAAGGATGTGACCTCGTTGATATGATCATCGAGTGAAACCGGGATAATGTTGATCTCCGGGTGGGCATTGAACCAGGCTGAAAATTCAGGCAATTCAGCTTGGCAGGGCGGACACCATGAGGCCCACAGATGCAGTACTACCGGCTTTCCCTTCATCTCTGATAGCTGATGTTGCCTGCCTTTATCATCGACCCATTGAAATTCGGCAGCCTGGGCTGAAATCGATGTGACAATGAACAACACGCATGTGATCCAATATTTCATATTTATCTCCTTTGCGCCAGTAGTCGGTAGATCACATGAAATCTTGCAACTGGAAAAACAATGATTCACTATCCCATGCTATGCGTAGGGTTTTATCTGTTCTCATTGCCTTCTCATTGCTGATGGTTAGCAGTGTCCCTATGGTCAGTGCGGCGGCTGTTTGTGTCTCTTCTGATGCAGAGATGGCTGCGCACCATCCTGATGATCAAACAATGCATCATGCTATGCTATCAGATCGTTCCCATCATCAAGCTGTTCATGTCGGTGCAGATACAGCGTGCCTTGAATGTGGTTGCGGTTGTCATCGTGGCATTGATTTCTTACCCCACCTGTTGGCCCCGCATGCTTTTGCTATGCCTGCCTTTGTTTCTGATAGCACCATGCAGCGCGTTGAAATGGTGTCGTTTGCTCTGTTGCATCCAATTGCGCTTCGCGTTCCTGTTCCACCTCCTCGTCTATTGATTTTTTCTTAATTCAACCTCGCCGTCTGTAAAGAACGGTCTGTTGGTGTATGCGCTTGGTTTTTCCGAGAGCTATTGCGCATGCCCTCTATTTGTTACGAAAAAATGTTATGAAAAAATCAACGATTGGAGATAAATGATGAAGAAATTATATCAACGATGCCTGCTGGCAGGGCTGTTTGCGGTCATGTTACCGCAGCAGGCAAATGCTTTTATGGGTATTTGCTGTAGTAAATGTGGTGGTAATATGCCAATGAATATTGCTGGAGGAGGTGTGCCGGAAACCCATGAATTCCGTTTCAAGATCAACCCTGAATTTATGCGCATGCAAGGTTTGCGTAGTGGTATTCGGAGTATTGATGAGGCGAGTCTGCTTGGGTCGCCTGCGGCGGGTAAATATATGGCTGTGCAGCAAGGCATGGATATGAGCATGCTCAATGTGTCGGCGGGATATAGCTTTAGTGAACGGTTTTTTGCCGGAGTGATGGGTATGTATAGCGATAAAAGCATGGATATGAAGTTTAGTTCTATGATGGCTATGCCGGTTGCTATGGGCGGAACCGGGGTTTCCGGTTTTACCATGCAATCACGTGGTATTGCGGATACGATGTTGATGGCTAAATATCTGTTGTATGCAGATGATGTGCTGATTCCTACCAGTCAACTATCACTGTTGATGGGCTTGAGTCTGCCTACAGGCTCTATTGATCAACGTAACACAGCACACCCTATGGCGGTGCGCAAAACAGAACTGCAACCTTATGGTATGCAGTTGGGCTCAGGCACATATGACCCTACCTTGGGCTTATTGTATCAGGGCTCCACATCGCCGCTTTGGTGGGGTCTTAATGCTCTGTACACTGCCCGTTTGCATGATAACAGTCGCAACTACCGTTTGGGCAATAAAGCGAAGTTCGATACATATCTGATGTATCAACCGCGTGTAGATACGGTGCTGGAGTTGCAACTCAATGGTGTTTGGGGTGGCAGCATGAAAGGGCAGGCTGATGAGGCATTAACCGGTGCCTCCGGCCATGCAGTACAGGGTGATGGTGCATCGCCGTTTATGACACCATTGTGGGATACGGCCAATTATGGCGGCACACAGCTGTTTGCCACGCTTGGCGTGCAGTGGCAGCCGTTGCCGCTGCATATCATCAATGTGCAAGCAAGCATGCCTTTATATCGCAGACTCAATGGAGTGCAGCTGGAGACCGATTGGCGCATTTCATTGACCTGGTATATGGAATTGCCGACAGCGAAGAGTATCCGCGCGCAACAGCAAGGGCATGCGCCCGGCCATTTGGGATTTTGATATGAGTATGATACGAAAAATAATATTGATCCTTATGTTGCTGGGGTGCTTCCCTATGTTGTCAGAAGGCGGTGTGGTGGAGCCTGATGCGGATATTTATGCTAACCGCTGTGCTGCTTGCCATGTGTTGCCTGATCCGGCTCGTCTGGATTGGGATGGCTGGCGCAATATTTTGTATGTCATGGATGAACGGATGCGTGAACGTGATGTGGAGTCGCCGAGCAAGGATGAATGGCTGGCCATTGCCCGTTATTTGAAGTCACATGCGCATTAAACTGTTGCTCTTGATGATGGCCTGGGCGACGATCGCCCAGGCTGAAGCGCCTGTAGACGTAGTGCAGGATTTTGGTGTGATAGAGCCAAAGGTGCGTATGATGGCTCCTGATTTTTCCTTGCAGGGTTTGGATGGTAAGCAATATCGCTTATCTGTATACAGAGGAAAAAAGGCGGTTTTGTTGCATTTTTGGGCTACCTGGTGTGTTCCATGTCGCCGTGAACTGCCACTGTTGTATGCGCTGGATAAAGCTTTGGCCGATAAGGGTGTTGTGGTGCTGTATGTGAATGTTGATCGTGGTCATGCTGATGCGGTGCAAGCATTTGTACGAAATATAGATGCAGACTTCAATGCCTTGCTTGATGCCGATGGTACGGTGCGCAATGCATATGCCGTGCGCGCCTTGCCGACGACTTATGTGATTGGTCGTGATGGTAAGTTTTCCGGACTTATCATAGGTGAGCGTGACTGGAGCAAGGCTGTACCAGCCTTGTTTGAAGTGGTGCAGGGGGGTATAAAAAATGTTACGGAGTAAGTTTGTCTGGGGCTTTGTAAGCTTAGGCTAGGAGTCTGTCGGACTTATGAGAAATCTACTGCGCGGCAGGGATAACGGCCA
>CAYZJL010000051.1:2371-12239 GCA_964478615.1 uncultured Zetaproteobacteria bacterium | reverse complement strand
TGAATTGGAACACCCCTATCCCTTTTGAGATTAGGATACTATTTGCGGGGGGGGGCAGAAGCAAGAAAAGAGAAAGCAATTCTTTCCCGTGAAAGTAATCCAAAACGCTGAGGATCAGGCCGCACGCCGTTATCGGCAATCAATCTAGCGGGTTTAAGTCCCGTGCGGGGAATTGCTCATTCACCCCGTTGGTTCAAGAGGCGGCAACAGCATTGCGGCCTTCGCTGCGCTTGATGACCTGCACGTGGAAATGGATTTGGGAAAGACAAGGTCGGACCAAGGTAAGTGTTGGAAATATAAAGGCTCTTGGTTGTGAGAGGGTGGGTGTCAGCTCTTAGAAGCCCTTTTTTGAGCTTGAATGGGGATTTTAAGCTTTGAGCGAAGGTGACTATTTAGCATATTCTGGAAGTGTGTTTTGCTTTTAGGTGGCAACTATCATCATGTTGCTGAATAAGGTTATGATCTGACCAAAAAGCTGTTGATCGGTAACGAAATCACGCTCGACTTTGCGGTTTGAATTCCGTACCCTGCGCACCGTTGAAACAGTGAGGTAATCGGACATGGCGGACTCGAATATTGGGGCGGTATTGGTATTAGCTGACGGACGTGTTTTTCACGGTGAAGCTATTGGTGCTATCGGAAACACAGTTGGTGAAGTCTGTTTTAATACATCTCTGACGGGTTATCAGGAGATCCTCACTGATCCTTCTTACAGCGATCAAATTATAACATTTACTTATCCACATATTGGTAATGTCGGCATGAATGAAGCGGATATGGAATCGGATGCGATTTCAGTGCGTGGTTGTATTGTGCGAGCGCCTGCACGCATTACTTCCAATTATCGAACAGAGCAGGATTTCAACGCGTGGTTATCTGACAACGGCATTGTTGGCATTGCAGGTATCGATACGCGGGCTCTGGTGCGCCATTTGCGTGATCATGGAGCACAAAATGGTGTGATTGCATCTGATGGTATGTCTGAAGCTGATGCGTTGGCGATGGCCAATGATTGGCATGGTCTTGATGGGCGTGATCTGGTGGGGCAGGTGAGTTGCACAACGCAATCTGAGTGGGTGCAGGGATCGTATGATTTAGACCGAGCTGACTTTCAAGCACCTGCCGTTGAGAAGCACGTAGTCGCATTTGATTTTGGTTGTAAGCGCAATATTTTCAGAAAACTGTCAGATCGTGGTTTGAAGGTGACCATTGTTCCTGCTTCAACTTCTGCTGCTGAGGTGCGGGCTATGAACCCGGCTGGTATTTTTCTCTCCAATGGACCGGGTGATCCGGCTGCTGTTTCTTATGCAGTTGATACCATTCGCGAACTGATTGAAGGCGATACGCCTATATTTGGTATCTGCATGGGGCATCAGCTGCTCAGTCAGGCACTGGGGCTTTCTACCTTTAAGCTGAAATTTGGTCATCGTGGTGGCAATCATCCGGTGAAGGATGAAACAACAGGGAAAATTGAAATTACCAGCCAGAATCATGGTTTTGCTGTGTCAGATGAGCAGATTCCTGAACATGTGGAAATCACCCATCGCTCTCTCTTTGATGGTACGGTGGAAGGCTTGAAAGTGAAAGGTAAACCGATTTTCTCCGTGCAATATCATCCGGAAGCCAGTCCCGGCCCACAGGATGCAGACTACCTGTTTGATCGATTCGCTGATCAGATCAGCTGATTGTTCGATTGGCTGACTACTCGATCAGCTGACTATTCGCGCCGATTTCGCTTGTTATAAGGCGGGGCAGGTTCTTGGGCCTAGTTTCTTTGTGTCCGGACTTTATGCTCTTTCCATACAGTGCTTGAAAAGGCTCTTCGGGCATCAACACAGGTTCAATTAGGCCTGTTTTATTGAGCTTTCGCCACAGCTTTTCACTAGCCTGTTTGTTTGCCGGGGCAAAGGTGAATCTCCAGGTTGGGATGGAGATCATGCGTTGCTGGTAGCGGTGTTTCTTATCAACGCTTTTTAAGGTCAATTGCATAGCAGCGGCATAAGCTGGCTGATAAAAACGCCCCAGGCTTAACAGGTACACCCCTTTGTCTGCTCTGATGATATGTGTTGAAATGTTGTGTTGATTCCAGGTTTCAGCTGCAGCTTTTGCCATCTTTCTGCTCGTAAACAGTGCTGCATCATCAAATGCGTGCATGGTGATTTTTTCCCTGCGCTGTATGACAATACTTTTGATATTAAACGTGTTCAATCTGCTTCTTAGCGCTCGAAGGCCTCCTTCTGTTATGACGCGACGTGTAATGACGCGCCAAAACTGGTGGGGATGATCGTTTTTGATAAATGCGCTCTCTTTTGCATTGGCAGGGAGCGTTGTTTTTATCATGATGGGTGTTGATGCAGGGTTTGGCGTTTGCCAAAAAAACCATGCCACACTGGCCAAAAGTATCGTGATGGAGAGCCGTGATACTGTTTTTATTGCAGTTGAGGTGAACACAGCGAAACCATACACTGTTTTGTAGTGATGAAAATTAAAGTCGATTTGGCTTAATTTTTGCTTAACTGATTTGTGAAGGGTGTGTGTATATCAAACACAGTAAAAATTGACGCTTGTTTAATTGAAGGTAAACTTGACTTAATTGCTTATAATAAGATAACTTGCATGAGTTTGTGTCAGTAAAGCTTAAACTACGGAGGCTAAGTGTCATTTTTTTCAAAGAAGTCTGATGGAGTGATGGGGATCGACATTAGTTCTACCGGTATTAAGCTGGTTGAACTAAGTAAGACCCGTTCTGGTTATGCGTTGACTTCAATGGCCCGGGTGGCGTTGCCGCGTGATGCAATTGTTGAAAATACTATTATTGATTCCACCGCCGTTTCCAATGCTTTGATTGAAGCGGTCAAACTGGCTAAACCATCAAGCAAAAATGTGGTGCTGGCTGTTTCCGGAAATGCAGTGATTATTAAAACCATCCAGGTGGCTGCAACCACTGAATTTGATCTGGAAGCACAGATTGAGTTCGAAGCCGATCAACATGTGCCTTATGATGTGGATGATGTGTTTCTGGACTTTTTTATTCAGGGTATTTCTGCAGATGACCCGGAGATGATAGATGTGGTGCTGGTTGCATGTAAACGTGAAGTGATTGAAGACTATCAACTTGTTCTCAATGAAGCTGGTTTGCATGCGAAGGTTGTTGATTGTGCTGTATTTGCATTGGAAAGTGCAGCTGAAATCACCGATGAACACTCTGTAGCCAGTGAGGCTGAGCAACTGTTGCCAGATGAAGATGCAGAAGTGAATGCACTGATAAATATCGGCGCTAATATGATGAATATCAATGTACTGATTAATGGCCGCATGGCTTTTGTGCGCGATCAGTTTTACGGCGGCCAAAATTTAACGGAAGAAATTCAGAAAGCGCATAATATGAGTTATCACAATGCTGAGCAGCTGAAGGTCAATAATTTTTCCGACATTCACGCTGATGCGCTTGAACATTTTTATGTTGGTCTGACATCTGAGCTGGTGCGCTCACTGGATTTCTATTCAGCCAGCCGAGCGGAATTTCCAGTGCGTAAATTGTTCCTCTGCGGTGGCTGTGCGCTATTACCAAATATTACGACTGAACTGGAACAGCGCCTGGGTATTGATACTGCCATACTCAATCCGCTACAAAATATTAAGATATCGTCGCGTAAATTCAATGTGCAGGACGAACGTGCTTTAGGCCCGATGATGATGGTGCCGATTGGATTGGCATTACGGAATTTTGACATATGATTCGTATTAACCTTATTCCCTATCGGACAGCTCGGCGTCAATCTCAGATTGCTCAACATATGAGTGCTTTTGTTGCTGTGCTTGTGTTGGCGGGGTTGCTGGGGCTGGGGTTGCATACGATGGCGTCCTTGCAGCTGGCGGATCTGAAAGAACAGACCATTGTATTGCAACAACAGAACACCGATTTGAAAAAGAAAATCGGCAAAATTAAGGATCTGGATAGTTTGCGTAGCAATGTTGAACGCAAACTGGAGATTGTTGATGATCTGCAAGAGGGGCGTTTTCATTCTCTTCATACGCTCAATACAGTAGCGCTGATGATACCGCAAAATGTGTGGCTCGATTCAGTCTCTGATAGGGGGCATGATATTAAGTTGTCTGGTTTGGCAGAAAGTAATAAAGCGGTAGCAAATTTCATGCGTAAGCTAGATCAGTCCCCCATTTTCTCGAATATTCGTTTGGGCGAAATTTCACGGGTAGTAATGGATGGTCTGCCGTTGCGTCGTTTTAGTCTGACATTGACGCGTGATGAGGTGGAAAGATCCAAGGCAGCCAGCAACAGGAAGGCTTCCTGATGTTTGATACGTTGAAACTGTCCATTTTTGAGTCACTGCGTCCTATGTTGCCGTTGCCATTATGGCACAAGCTGTTGTTTCTGTTGGCTGCCTTTGCGGTGATTGTTGCAGCCTATTTTTATATGGGCTGGATACCACTACAGGAATCCATTACAAAACAGCAGTTGTCTATGCAGTTTCAGAAGAAAATATTGCAGAGAAATCAACATCTGGCACATGATCTGCCACGCAAACAGAAAGAGTATGCGACACTTGAGACGCAGTTAAAAGTGGCATTGAATATGTTGCCCAGAAAATCTCAAATTCCGGATCTACTGGAAAATGTGTCGTGGGCAGGTAAAGACTCCGGCCTTGAGTTTAAGACGTTCAGACCGGGTAAAGAAGTGAGCAAGTTGATTTATGCTGAAGTACCTGTGAAATTTCAGATATCCGGCAGTTTTCGTCAGTTGTTAACATTTTTGAAACGGGTTGGAGAGATGCCACGTATTGTGGATGTGAAAAACATGCGGCTTAAACCCGGCAAGAAGGCGGGAGAGTTGTCGGTGAAAGGGTTGGCAGTGACCTATCGGTTTGTCGAAGCGCAAACTAAAAAAGGACGTAAGGGGCAGCGTAAATGAATATGAGCTTTTCAACGTTGGGATACGTCTGGGGAAGATGGATGAGGCAAATCATGAATAATATTGCAATTGCTCAACAAGCGGCCTGGCGTTATATGTTGGCTGCAGTCATGACACTTTGCCTATGTTGTGGCCAAGGTATGTTGGCGCAGGCAGCCACAATTGGCAGTTTGCAGCTGCTTTCTGATGGGGCCAGTGACAATCTGCATATTACAATGGATGAAGCGGCTGAATATCAGGTGTTTAATCTTGAAGGACCTAGTCGATTGGTGGTCAGCTTCCCCAATGCCATACTAGGCAATGGCGTCAATCCTATGGCCGGTGGCGGCAGTATCGAAAATATCGTGCCAGTCCAGGATAGTCGTGGGGTACGTATTGAAGTGGGTTTAGCAAGTGGTACTGAATATGAGATCAGTGAAAAAGGTAACGATCTGCTGGTTAAGTTTTCAGGCTTGGTTGCATCGTCGAAAAGTGGCGATGGTACAGTTTTGCAAGATATTGAGGTGCGTGACCGGGGTAATGTCACTGAATTGGTTTTACGCGGTCAACATATGGATGCCAATCATAATGCGCTGTTAACCAGTGATGGAACGAGCATGGTGATAGATTTCTGGGGTGGTAAATCCAGTCTGCCAAAAGAGTACTACAGCTATAGTGCTCAGCGTGTGAATCATGTCGCGATTGGTTCTGCAGAAGGGCGTATGCGTCTGGTGGTTTCCTTGCTTTTTGATGCAGGAGCGAACCATCAAATTGATGCCAGCGCCAATGAGATGGTCATCAGGTTTGGCAAGATAAAACCTGTTGCCCGCACAGGTGTGATGATTGTTGAGGCGGTTGATTTTCAGCCGGATGATCGTATCGCTCATCTGGTTATTCGTACCGATGCAATGAATCCCATTGTCAATCTACAGGAAAAAGATGGTAAGGTTGTCATTGACCTGAAGCAGGCTCAGCTGGCTAGTGGTCAGGAACGTACGCAAGATGTGCGTGCATTCCCCGGCCCTGTAAAACAGGTCGACAGTTATGCCGTGGATAAGGATGTGCGCATCGTTGCCCGCTTGCGTCAGAAATCTGTAGTGACATCTTATCAAACCGGTAATGTGCTAACGGTAACACTGAAACCAGCTGATATGATTGCAATAGCTGAGGCTGATGAAGAAATCGTCAGGGATGAAAAAGTATATATCGGTCAAAAGGTGACCTTTAATTATAAAGATATTGATATCCGAAATGCCTTGAAGTTGATTGCTGAAATGTCTGAAATGAATATTATCATGTCTGATGATGTAAGCGGTGTGTTAACCATGCGGTTGATGGATGTGCCATGGGATCAGGCTCTGGATATTATTCTCTCTGCAAAAGGGTTGGGTAAAGAGAAGAATGGCAATGTCATAAGAATCGCCCCATTGGCTGTATTGAAAACAGATGCTGATGCACGCAAAGATGCCAAAAAAAGTGCTGAGCAAATAGCCAATCTGGATACAGAGTTTATTCAACTTGGTTATGCCTCGGTGAATGATGTTAGTACTATTCTGAAAGGTGGAACCGTTTCTCAGAGCTCAACGCCTGGAACTGGCGGGGCGGAGACTGGTATTGGTGGTGGTGACGGCCTGAAACTATTATCTGAACGCGGTAGTATTTTGCTGGATGAACGCAGCAATACCATGATTATTACCGATACGCGCGAACGCCTAAATAATATCAAGCTGCTGATTTCGGTTATTGATAAACCGATGCAGCAGGTGTTGATCGAGGCGCGTATTGTAGAGGCATCCGACTCTTTTTCACGGGATCTGGGCGTGAAGTGGGGTGGCTCCTATGGCTCGGGTAAAGACAATGCCGGCAATACTGTCAATCAATTTACCCATGCAGTAACAGGCGGCATAGGTGGCAATGTGATTGACTTGGGGGCAGCGGTTGCAGCGGGTTCTGGTGGTGCCATTGGATACACCCTGGGAACATTTAGTAATGCGCTGAACTTGAATCTGGAGCTTTCTGCGGCGGAAGCAGCAGGTGATGTCAAGGTGGTTTCCAGCCCGCGTGTATTCACCAGTAATTTACGCGAGGCATTGATAGAACAGGATGAACAGATTCCGTTTGATCAGGTAACCACAACGGGTGGTACTACTACGATTACTCCGATATTCAAAAGTGCTAAACTTACATTACGTGTGACCCCCCAGATTACTGCTGATCAGCGTATTATTATGGAACTCAAAATTAACAAAGACACGCCTGTAACCAATGTTGCTGGTACGGCAACTGCAATTAATACGAAAACACTAGAGACAAGACTGCTGGTGAAAAATGGCGAAACGGTAGTGCTCGGTGGAATTTATACCGAGACAGAGATTGAACAGGTTTCAGGTGTTCCAGGCTTGATGCATATTCCATTTGTTGGGGAGTTGTTTAAACGCAAACTGAAAACAAAAAACCGTAGTGAGTTACTGATCTTCATTACGCCTACGGTTATTAATGATGTGCAACAGTAGATAACCGCTGAAGTGTAAAATGATGTGAACGTTTATAACGCTCCATAGATTGGAATGATAGAAAAATATAGTGGAGACGATTATGCGATTGCTTAATATATTTCTGACACTGGTGTTTAGTGCAATGATATTGTCAGGCTGTGGTTCTCCTGTGAGTACGGGAACTACTGCTGCAGTTACTGCAGCAGTTACAACATCAGCTTCGGGTAGTGTGGGTGATGGACCGGTTGTTGGGGCAACGATTACAGTTACAGATGCCAATGGCGCTATTGTAAATATGGGTGCGATTACGAGTAGTGCTACTGGTAAATACAGCATAACGGGGATTCCGGCAGGCACTGTTTATCCGCTTACAGTCACGGCTACAGGCGGTGCCGATCAGGCTCTTGTGGCGGCAGGCGTGGCAAACAATTCACCTTCTGTCCCTCTCCGTTCAATAATATTATTAGGAAGTACAATTGCCAACATCACCCCATTCAGTACTTTAGTGGTGGCAACAGCGATTGAATTGGGAGGCATCACTGCAGCCAATATCGCCACCGCCCAAACCAATGTGAAAGCTGCACTGGGCATGGGGCTAGGTGATATAGGAAAGGATCTGCTCACAACAGATTCTGCGACATTTACTGTGGCTGAGCTTGCAATTGTTCTAAAATCAAACGAAGCGATCGGTGAGATGATAAACCGTACCACTCGTGTCAATGCAGCTAATCTGCCTTTGGATAGTGTGGTGACACAACTGGGTAAAGATCTGAGTGATGGTGTGATCAATGGATTAACATTGGCTGCAGTGGCAACTGATGCGGGCGTTTATACGGACTCACTGGCTGTGCGAGCGGCAATTCTCACGGATCTGGATAGTGCCGCGCCTGTTATCAGGGTTGGTGCAACAAATGTTGCCGGCACAACTGGATCAACAACCCTTTCTATGGCTCAACTCTCAGTGGCTGCTTCTGCCATCGGAGCTGCCGTGTCTACGGCAAGTTTGAATACAGCTGCAGCAACATCAACTGCACAGCTTAATATTGCAGCAACAACAGCTGTGGTTTCGAGTGTGACAGTAGCTTCGGCAGTTACATCAGGCCTTTTTGCCGATGGTGTCGCATCATACACCGTTACGGCACAGGTTAAGAATGGCTCCGGTGTTGCTATGAGTGGTGTTCTGGTCACTTTTAGTGCATCAGGAATAGGGCAGGTTGTGCTTAATCCCGCTATAACGGCAACTATCACGGATTCAAATGGCATAGTTTCTATCACAGTGGCTGATACCAGTTTGGTTAATGATACAGTCGTAGTAACTGCATCTGCTTCCGGAATTATTTCGGCTGTTCCAGTGTCACTAATATTTACCGGAAATGCAGCTTCTCAGGCAGCTGTCTCCACGGTTAGCCTTGCCTCTGCTGTAACATCAGGACTAATTGCCGATGGTGTCGCCAATTATACAATTACAGCGCTAATCAAGGATGCTGCCGGAGCAGCCATTAGTGGTGTACCTGTAAACTTTACAGCTACAGGCATCGGTCAGGTGGTATTAAGCAGTAACGTGGTTACAACTGGAGCGAATGGTACAGCTGTTATCACCGTTGTAGATACCAGCACTGCGAATGATACGGTTGTGATTTCTGCGATCTCTGGTGGTGTTGCTTCAGCTGCTCCTGTATCGCTTACATTTATCGGCAATGCTATCACGCTGTCTACTTTGACCTTTACTACCACACCGCTACCTACAAACAGTTCGACCACGGTCACTGTTACAGTGTTATCAGGTGGTGTTGCGGATACGACGCCTGTCCCGGTAACATTTTCATCGACCTGTTCAGTAGCTGGCACAGCAACGATTACATCGCCTGTTTCAACGACTGCAGGCACAGCAACCGCAACGTATACGGATAATGGTTGTGGCACTTCAGATACAATTACAGCAACGGTTGGCGGCGTTTCACAGGCAGGATCTCTGATAATCACACCAGCCAGTGTTGGGTCGGTTGCTTTGACGCTGCTTGACCCATCGACGCTTCTGCCTGCTAGTAGCATGAGTGCTGGCGGTACATTGCAGGTGAATGCTCTGGTTAAAGATGGTAATGGCGCAATTGTTCCCGGTGCGGTTGTGACATTCTCGACAGATACAGCAATTGGCACATTCAACCCAACGAGTGGAACAGCGCTATCGGGTGCAGCAACAGGTATAGCAACATTAACTTTGGACGGCACTACGGCTGGAGCGACTACAGTTACAGCATCAGTCACGATTGGGGTCTCAACAGTTACGGGCACAGCTGCATATTCGGTGAACGCAGTAACGTTATCTGCCCTGACCATTGCGACTAATCCTTTGCCTGCCAATAGTTCAACAACGGTGAGCGTGACCGTATCGTCCGGCGGCGTGGCTGTTACGACGCCTGTCCCGGTAACATTTTCATCGACCTGTTCAGTAGCTGGCACAGCA
>CAYZJL010000051.1:0-2271 GCA_964478615.1 uncultured Zetaproteobacteria bacterium | reverse complement strand
CAGATACAATTACAGCAACGGTTGGCGGCGTTTCACAGGCAGGATCTCTGATAATTACAGGTGGTACGGTTGTACTAACATTGACTGATCCAACAAGCGGATTAGCGATCAGCAATATCACCATTGGTAGTCCTATTAAGGTAAATGCCACGGTTACTAATAGCGCTGGTGCTGCAGTAGTTGGTGGCGTTGTAACATTTACCACCAACACAGCTATTGGTTTGCTTAGCCCTGCCAGTGCAACTGCCCTGACTGATGCAGCGGGCTTGGCTACAGTAACCTTGGGTGGTGTTGCTGAAGGCGCAGCTACGGTAACTGCAACCACCCAGATTGGAGTTGCCGCAGCAACAGATTCATCAGCTTATTCTGTAGGTGCGGCTGTTTTCACAATGCCAAATCCAATGACCTTTGGTGTAGGTGTAGGTCCATTATCTGCCTATGGTTCAACGTCGGTTAGTGCGGATGTGTTTTCAGGAGGCATCCTGTTAACTTCACCAGTATCAGTCAGTTTTTCGTCCAGCTGTTCCGTGACTGGGTTGGCGACAATTTCTTCCCCAGTGACTACGCTGAATGGAACAGCTACTGCGACTTATACGGATAATAGTTGCGGTGCTACAGATACAATTACAGCGACAGTGGCAGGTGTTTCTCTTGCAGGCTCGCTAACTATTACTCCGCCTAGTTCCGGGTCAATTCAGTTCACTTCTGCACTGCCGACTCAGATTGCATTGAAAGGAACTGGTGGATTGGGAAGTCAGGAGTCATCCATTGTGGCATTTAAGGTGTTGGATGCATCTGGAAATCCGCTACAGGGCAAGGTCGTGACTTTTTCCCTGAGCACTGCAGTTGGTGGGATAACACTGACACAGACCAGCGCTACAACTGATGCACTGGGACAGGCTTCAACAACGGTGTTATCAGGTACGATCAGCACGCCGGTGCGGGTCATTGCATCCACACCCGGTGTACCGACTACATTACAGACTGTATCCAGTGCGCTGACGATCACTACGGGCATCCCCGACCAGGATAGTGCCTCATTATCGGCAACAACTCTAAATATCGAGGGGTGGAATGTAGATGGTATATCGACAGTGCTAACCATGCGCCTGGCTGATCATTTCAATAATCCAGCCCCTGATGGCACGGTCGTAAATTTCACGACAGAAGGTGGCCAGGTTGTTGGTACATGCTCAACGGTTGCAGGCGCTTGTACATCAACACTAACCAGTGCTAACCCTCGGCCAACAGATGGGCGAGTAACGGTGCTGGCATACGTCGTGGGCGAAGAGTCATTTATCGACCTGAATGGTAATGGGCTTACAGATAATGCCTCTGAAATGGTAGATATAAATGCAGCCAGCACGGATTTGGATGAGGCCTTTGTTGATTATAATGAAGATGGTATTTGGACCGCTGTGTCTGAACCATTCATTGATTTTAATAGTGATGGCTTATTTACCCTGGCTGATAATAAATATAGCGGAGCACTGTGCAATCCGGCTGCTGGTATCTTCTGCGCAGCCAGCCCCAATGTGCATGTTAGGCAGAGTACTGTGATTGTCTTTTCAAGTTCATCCGCCACCTTCACCCCACCTGCAACTTTTGATTTAGGAGGCAACCTTGCGGGTTCTCAATGTAATACGGCGCGAACTGCAACGTTTAACATTACAGATGCAAATGGTAATGCCATGCCATCAGGCAGCACTATTTCGTTTTCCACAAGCAATGGCTCATTGACAGGAATAACCTCATTCGTGGCACCAAACACTTCAGCAAATACACCAACAACAATGTTTGATTACACAGTATCCCTGCAATCAGATGCCACTTATACGGCGGCTGTAGCTGGCCCCCCACTAGTTGCAGCTTTTTGCACGGATCCCACACCGTCAGGTAGTTTAACCGTTACCGTAACTACGCCGCTCGGTGTTGTGAGCCAGAATTCGGTACCAGTCAGTAATTGATTACGATTCAAACACTGCCGCAGCGATACCATTTTCTTGAATTCAAGAGTTTTCGGTCTAATCTTTTAAGATGGCACGCATGGCAAGAGGGCAGGTCTCTCGAAACCGCTGTGAAGGCGGAGCTTTCAAACCACTCCTGCTGCATAGGTAAAGAGCCTAAATGCGATGGCTCTGTGCAATGAACGAAGCCAGTCGGATTAAATATAATTGACCGGTATTTGAATTATTTTTTCGCTCAAGCGTTCGATTCTTTTGCCTCTTGTCAACGCAAAGTAGAAATGTCCGCTTTTGCCCCAGATAGAAT
>CAYZJL010000050.1:0-12268 GCA_964478615.1 uncultured Zetaproteobacteria bacterium | reverse complement strand
GGCCACGTTCCATCCAAATATCATTCAACGCATGAACGGACAATGGGAAGCGCAACCGTATGTGAAATATCGCCCGCTATTTATTAAACCAAGCATGCAGAAAAAAGGCCGCTCCTATCTGCACAAGCATCAAGATATTTTCACCCAAATTGAAAAAAAATACCAGGTCGATCCTGTCATCATTGCTGCCATCCTCGGCATTGAGACACGTTTCGGTATCGCTCCAGGCTCTCGTCCTGTGCTTGATTCACTCTACACTCTATCTACCGGTTTCCCGCGTCGCGCCGATTTCTTTCGCAAGCAGCTGGGCGCTATCATCGAAATCAGTCGGCAGGACAAAATTGAATTGAGCAAGCTCAAAGGTTCATACGCCGGTGCTTTCGGAGCCATCCAGTTTATCCCATCATCGTTCCGCGATTTTGCCGTTGATGAAGATGGTGATGGAATCCGTGATGTATTCAACTCAAAACAAGACATCATCGCCAGCGTAGCCAATTATTTTAACAAACATCATTGGCAACATCATCGCCCTTCAGCCTACTGGTTACCCATAGATAGCAAACTCACGCCTGAATGGAAAAAAAGATCCAAAGGAAAATTAAAACACTGGGTAACACTGGCCAAACTGCGCCTATCGATGCCACAGGTATTTAACACCATTCCTCAACCATGGCGCGATAGTGACAAAGTCAGTATTATTGAAATGGAAACAAAACAGGGTATGCAGTTGGCATTGGTACACTACAATTTCAAGGTCATCATGCAATACAACCCATCCTTTAATTATGCCATGGCCGTAACTGAAATTGCCGCCATGCTGGAGAGAACAACATTCGCCGTCGATTAATTACCCCTACCCTTCTGTTGAGCCTGTTAAGTTTTGTCATGGCAAGTTGCTCAACGCACATTACTACAACTGAAGACTCAGCGCCAAGCTCTGTACCCAGTGGAGAAGCACACCTGCCCAATGGTACCGGTGGCATCAACAAAACCGGCAATCCGTACCGCATTGCAGGCCAGTGGTATACACCGCTAAAATCCGAAGGCAGTTATGATGAAACAGGCACGGCTTCATGGTATGGCACCAAGTTCCACGGCCTGCTCACAGCCAATGGTGAAACCTATGATATGCATGCGCTATCGGCTGCACATAAAACATTACCCTTACCAAGCCTGATGCGCGTGACAAATTTGGAGAATGGACACAGCGTCATTGTGCGTGTGAATGACCGGGGTCCATTTGTGAAAGATCGTTTGATCGATCTCTCGTATGCTGCTGCCAATGCACTGGGATACACCAAACAGGGTACAGCGCATGTACGTGTACAATCACTCGAAATTGCCCCCACAGCAACAAAAGAAACACTGGCGATGGGTGCTAAGCTCAAGGCAGCAAATCATTCCAACATGATCACCGTATCCAGCCCTGAAATTTTATCGCTGCCGACGACATCTCCATCCGGAAAAATATTCGTGCAACTGGGTGCTTTTGGCTCAGCTGACAATGCCGGTCGCTTACAAAGCAAACTGAAACCAGACTTCCCGGCAGCCCATACCATCACTATCCATGTTGCTAAAGCAACACTCTACCGTGTACGTATTGGCCCTTTTGAAGATATGGTCAGCATTGAACAAATAGTGTTATCACTACAACAGAAAGGTTTTGATAAACCCATGGTGATTATTGAATGAGTGCAACACACAGTACAAAAAACAACCGTCCTCGCCTGGCTGCATTCGGTTCATCACGTATCGGCCCTGAAGCAGCTACCTATCAGGATGTCGCAACACTCTCCAAAAAAATCGCCCAAGCGGGTTGGGATGGTATGACGGGTGGGCATCAGGGCATGATGGCGGCATTTTCTGAAGGCATGCATGCCGGTAATGGTCATATTCAAGGCATCACGCTGGAGCAATTCCCCACACCACCGGGTAACACATTAAGTGAAGAGATCCGCGCCCATAATTTTTTTGATCGCATGGGGAGGCTCATTGAGAAGTCCGGTGCATGGTTAGTACTGCCCGGTGGCCTTGGCACACTGGCTGAACTGTCTATGACCTGGGATCTGATTGCTATTCGCGTGCTTGAGCCACGCCCTCTGCTGCTTTATGGCGATATGTGGCATCCCATTATCTCGACGCTGTCTGATCAACTCATCTTATCGGCCGATCAAGCTTTTGATTCCGTTAACATATGCAACTCTCATGAAGATGTGCTGGCTGCACTGCGTCCCTACGCATGAATTCAGACAGACATAACCCTAATACCAACTTTCAGGACTTGCGTGCGATTGTCAGTAAACAAGAGCACGGCATGCGTCTGGATCAAGGTCTAGCCCAGCTATTGGGTTTATCACGCCGCAGAAGCCGCAAAGCCATTGATGAAGGCGGTGTATATCTCAACCAGAAACGCTGTAGAACTGCAGGCCGTGCCATTAATGTCGGTGACAAGCTGCGTGTTGTGCTATTGGAAAAAGAGAAGCTCACCCCCTTCACTGCCGACCAGATCGTCTGGCAGCGCCCCCCGCTCTACCTGATACATAAGCGCAGCAATCAATATGCTCAGGAGGCCCTGCATCGTAGCCGTGGCACCCTACCCTATGAGTTGGCTCAACATCTGGCCCTTGCACCCAAAATTTCTGTGCACTTGCGCCCTGTGCATCGTTTGGATCGTGGCACATCAGGGCTGATGTTATTCTCCTCCAGCCCCAAACAGCTACAGGATTTACAATCGTTATGGCACTGCTGCACATTTAAAACCTATCTTGCTGTAGTCGAGTCGGCACCGGCATGGGATACGCAAACCATCACACGCGCTATCGATAGCGAGCGCGACAAACGTGGACGTTATCATATTTCCGAACATGGTCGAGCCTGTAAAACAGAAGCAGAAGTGATTGAACGCAAAGGTAATAGAGCATTAATCAAGTTGATTCCACATACCGGCCGCACGCATCAATTGCGCATCCATCTCGCCGCACTAGGCTGCCCGATTCTTGGCGATATACGCTATGGCGGAAAAGCACATGCACGTTTAATGTTGCACGCTCAACATTTACAGATCATCAGGCCTGCACTGGGTCAAGATATTCAATGGAATGCAGAACCTGAGGAGGATTGGCAATGGTAATCACATCGTTTGCAGGCAACTGCAGCAACATGAAGCGCAATAAGGTAAGCACTGGGTTTTTAGCTTTGTTGGCAACAATACTGCTATTGAGCGCATTATTAAGCTCAACTGCGGTTGCTTCCTCATGGTCGACCCCACCAGCGCTGGATGCCAAATCATGGGCCATGATTGATGCGCGCTCTGGTCAGGTGATTGCTGAGCACAATGCTGATGAACAACTACCACCAGCCAGTCTGACCAAAATGATGACACTCTATCTTGCTTTTGAAGCGGTCAAAGAGGGGCGGCTGAACATCAACGAACGCGTAAAAATCAGTAAAAAGGCCTGGAAAATTGGTGGCAGCACCATGTTTTTAGAGCCACGCATGAAACCCAGGGTCAATGAACTGCTGCATGGTATCGCTACACTCTCCGGCAATGATGCCTGCATAGCTATTGCCGAACATATGGATGGCTCTGAAGAGTCCTTTGCCGAACGCATGAATGAAAAGGCCAGAGAACTGGGCATGATGCACAGCCAGTTTGCCAATGCCACCGGTTTCCCTGCCGAGTTTCATTACAGTTCGGCCATGGATATGACCATTCTTGGTGTAGCACTATGGCGTGACTATCCTGAACAGTACAAACTATTTGGCGAACGCGGCTACACATTTGATGGCCGCACCCAGCCTAACCGCAACCGCCTGCTGTGGAGTTTCCCAGATGCTGATGGTCTCAAAACAGGTCACACCAAAGAAGCAGGTTATTGTCTGGTTGGATCAGCAGAAAAAAATACAACCCGTTTCGTTACTGCGGTCTTCGGCGCTAGTTCTGATCGTGCCCGGGCACGAGAATCCAAAAAAATGCTCAAATATGGTTTTAGAAACTTCACTACACTGCGCCCCAGCGAACGTGAAATTCGACGCCAGGTTGAAGTATATGAAGGTGTTAAAAACTCCATATGGCTTAAACCCACGGCTCCAATCTGGGTAACTATCCCGAAAAACAAGAAATCCAAAATCTCTTTTCGTCTGCGTTATGATGCCCCACTGAAAGCGCCTATCAGAAAAGGGCAGAAGCTGGGCACTATTGAAGCTGTCATTGGCAGTAGCAGTGCCAAGGGCACGGTGATTCGTTCTTTCCCGATGGTGGCAACACGATCCATCAAGCAGGCCTCCTGGGTGAGTCGTCAATGGGATGGTTTACGCTTGTGGATCAGCGCCAGCTCAAACGATTTCCTCGGTGATGTGGACGATGAACCCGGCAGTGAAGAGTAGTGTCATTGATTGCATGGGTGAATGGCCAGTTCTTGCCTCTGGAGAAGGCAGTAATCCATATTGAGGATAGAGGCTTTCAGTTTGCTGATGGTGTGTATGAAGTCATTGCTTGTTTTAATGGTTCATTTCTCGATTTTGAGGCCCACTTACTACGTTTGGAGCGATCCGCCCAGGCCATAGGTATTACACTGCCGGTAAACCTTGATGCCTTACAATCCCTGATTGAACAGACATATCAACAAAACCCCTTCCGCGATGCTATGCTATATATTCAGATCACCCGTGGAGCTGCACCCCGTTCCCACCTGGTCAGACAAACACTGATACCAACCATGGTCATCACCGCGCGTGCACTACCGATACCGAGCAGTGAACAAATATCTGGCGGCGTGAACGGAATTACTCTGGATGATATACGCTGGAAACGTTGCGACATCAAATCAATCGCTCTGCTGGCCAGTGTCATCGGCAAACAGGAAGCCAAACAGCGCGGTGCCGATGAGACATTCTGGCAGGATGATGATGGGCACATTCTCGAAGGCTGTGCCACCAACTGTTTTGCTGTCATTAACGGGGCGCTGGTAACACACCCGCTTGATCATCAAGTCCTTGGTGGTATCACCCGAAACATGGCCTTGCGCATTGCTCAGGAACAAGCTATCTGCATTGAAGAGCGTGCCTGGAAACTGGATGAAGCAGGTCTCACAGAATGCATGATGAGCAGCACCACCAATGCCATTATGCCGGTCTGTCGCATGAATGATCAAATCATCGGAGATGCCCATCCTGGCCCAGTTGCCATGCTATTAAGGCAAGAGATGTTAAAAGCTTTTACTGCATTGCAACGCAGCGAATCACATACATGAAAAGAGACAGCATAGAAGGTGTATTGTTTGATATGGATGGCACTATTGTCGATGCCTTCCCACCCATTATTCGCGCACTGAATCAGACCTTTATCGAATTCGGATTGCCCACCATGAGTGATGTCGAAATCAAACGTCATACCGGTAAAGGTGATTGCAGTATGAGCGCTCTGTTTGGTGATCGCAAAGAAGAAGCCGGCATGCGTTTTTTAGAGATCCACGATGAAGACTATCTCGATCATATCACCCCGCTTGATGGTGCAGAGTCTCTGTTTGGCTGGTTAAAAAAGCGGAATATTCCAACAGCTATTGTCACCAGCAAAAGTCAGATTCGCGCAGAGGCTCAGCTTGATGCATTGGGCTGGAGCAATTATTTTGAAACAGTGATCGGTAAAATGGATGGACGGGCAGAAAAGCCTGATCCAGCCCCTGTCTTACTGGCTTGTGAACGGCTGAATATTGCACCGCCATCATCTATCATGATTGGTGATGGTATTGCTGACATGAAAGCAGCCACCCGTGCAGGAAGCCGTGCTTTAGGGATTTGCGATGGATTCTCTGCCCAGGAACTTGAAGATGTTGGCGCGCTATCCTGTTTTGATTCATTAATAGAGGTTCAGGCATGGTTACAAAAACAGATCCGTTGATTTCAACCGAACAGGTCTCGGGCCAACAGATCTCAGTGGATCAACACAGCTCAGACCACCTTATTCGATTCCTGTTGCCTGATTCACACACACGCGGTGTCATTATCCGTGCTACGCATATCTTTGCAGACGCAAACCGCATCCATGGTCTGAATGGCAATATCGCCCACCTGTTTGATCAAAGTCTGCTGGCATCGATCCTACTACTCTCGATTAGCAAAGGCGGCACACGTCAGGTAGTTCAACTCAATGCAACGGGGGCAGCACCGCTACAAAAAATCTTAACCGAAGCGCGTCAGGGCAGTGTGCGTGGTTTTATCGACTGGAGTGAAGGGCAATCTGTACTGCATCATGAAGCGGGCGAAAACCTGTCAAGCTGGCTTGGCAAACCCATTCGTCTATCTTCTGTGCGTGACTTGGGCTTTGGTCAACCCTATGTATCAAGCATTGAACATGAGTCCGATTTTTTGGCGGATATTCTTATTCACTACCTTCATCAATCCGTACAAATCAGAGCAGACATCGTGTTATATGATGATCTCGCTATCATGATTGAAGCGATGCCAGGCTGTGATGATGATCATTGGTTCAATGCTGTTGAGAGCATGGCCAGGATTCCCAACAAAACCCTTGAGAACGATACGCCCGAATCCATCCTTAGCTATTTTGAACATTTGAACATTAAAATTGCAGGCCGTGACAGATACCGTTACCACTGCGATTGCACGCCTGAAAAAATGGCCCAGGCGATAAAAAGCTTTTCAGCTGAACAGCTGGCTTCATTAGCAGATGAAACAGGGAATATCACCGCCTCCTGCCAATATTGCCGCAGTCACCATATCATCAACCTGGGAAATACAGCGTCAGCGAAATAATCACCCCTCCATGGATTTAGAATATTCCATCACCCGCAGTGCTAAGCGCAGAACAGTAAGCATTATCATCCGCAGCAATAACCGTGTCGATGTGCTTGCTCCCACGCTTATGCCCGCTTACCTCATCCATCGGTTCGTGAAAGAGAAACAGTCATGGATTCATAAAAAGCTACAATGCAATGCTAATATAAGAGCCAGCTATCGACCCAAAACCTTTACGGCAGGCGAATATTTTGAGTTAATAGGTAAAAGCTATCAACTACACCTCACTGACCTCAACACAGCAATCCATATTTCCGGTGATCAACTCATTGCACCTGGTAGTGCTCCTGACAAGCTACAAAAACTACTCATCGTTTGGTATCGTCAAAAAGCAGATGAGTATTTCCAACAACGCAGTCAATACTTTGCCACTAAAGTTGCTGTGCTCCCCGCCTCTATCGGCGTAAAAACATATAAAAGCCGCTGGGGAAGCTGTCATCATGATGGCCGTATCTACTTCAACTGGCGTTTAATCATGGCCCCGGAATGGGTCATTGATTATGTCATCGTGCATGAGCTATGCCATTTGATTCATCACAACCATTCCAAGCTGTTCTGGCAAACCGTTGAAAAAAATATGCCTGACTACCGCCAGGCCAAATCTTGGCTAAAAAAACATACTGCCACACTCGAACTCTAACAGCGGTACAATCTATCCCGGACTCTTCATGAATAGCGACGCTGGAAACATTTAAAGAAATTAATGACACCTACGGGCACCAACTCGGAGACCAAGTCTTAAAACATGTTGGAACAAGCATCGAAAGTTGCATCAGAGATTATGATCTCTGCGCCCGCTATGGCGGTGATGAACTTGTCATTCTCATGCCCTCTGACGACCCTGTTACGGATATTGACGCATTCATGGGGATGAAACTATGCCGGTTGCCGTTTAGCCAATAAGAAGGTTCCCGCTAAACTTATCCCGGAATAGCTTCGGAACTCCGGTTTTGACAACATTAAAGGACTTTTCGACACCTCATCAGTGGTCCACTTGCGTTCATCTCTATGATACTCACCTGACGCAGTTTTATGCCGCGCCTTTTCCCAACTCGCTCACCACCAAGGCTCTTTACTCCAGCAGCAGTGGGTGGTTTGAAACCTCCGCCTTCACGGCGGTTCCGAGGGGTATTCCCTCATCTCTTGCACAGCTTCGAATCGCTTTCGCTCTTCGTTCTTGGCATACTCATGCCGGTCACGTGCATTCTTTCAAACGAGCTTGGTATTTTATGCCAAAAGACTCAATATCTTCAAGGCCGCTGAGGCCTGCGAATTGCGGAAACCTGAGGTTTACAACCCCCATTTGAATGGCTAAATGGGTCATTTAAGAAGAAGTAACAGCCTATTTATCAACTATTACAACATTAAATCAATCGCTTACCTTGATCCGACCCAATTCAATCTCTATTGTTTCCCCAAAACTCTGGAACTATCGAGTCTGCCACGGTATTTTTGATGCATCGCCAGCCACAGCATCGACAATAGAACAAGAACTGGCATGGATGGATCTACAGGCATATTAGGTTTAACCACTATCGCGCAGCCGCCGCCCCCTCCAACAAATGGCACGGATGTGCCACCACCATTACCTACCGCCACCGGATCAATAATCACGCCTGGCGCATTATCCAAATCGAACTGGCCGCCATCGCTCAATGTCAGCGCTACCGTATTGGCATTGACCTGTGTCCAATGATCCACACCTGCCCCATTTGGAATCAAACTGTAAACGCCTGCATTGTCCACTTTGTATAACACTGTATTCGCAGGTAGAGGCGAACTGAATGCCAAATTCACCGTTTGGCTGGCATTCGGGGTGACTGATGTAGTGTAACTAACAATGCCAAATGGAAACGATACACCTGCTGGTGGTGTCGTACCCGCTGTAGAAGCAGCAGAGAAATTGGAAACCACTTCATTGGCTGACACAATATCCACCGTTGTAGTCGAACCGCTGATTGGCACTTGTGCCGTGGTTCCGCCCGCCGTTGTTCCTGGCGCAGTCACTTTAATCTTACGCGTTGCTATCGCGCTATTATTTGCCACATCAGTAGCCGTGTAGGTAAGTATATAGACTCCGGCTGCAGCCGCATTCACAGCACCACTTGTTATTACGGTAACAACACCATCGACATTATCCGCAGCTGTTGCCCCGGCATCGTTATAGGCTGAACCCTGCGCAATGGTAACCGGGGTGACACCGTTCAATGTGATAACCGGTGCAGTCTGGTCTGTGATATTCACAGTACGCGTCACCTGCGTGGCCGCATTGGTGGCAGCATCACTGATGTTATAGGTCACCGTATATGTGCCAACGGTAGCGGTATTAACCGGGTTGATGGCTGCGATATTAGCCGAGATGTTGCCATCGACATTATCCAATGCAGTTGCACCCGCATCGTTATAGATCGCCCCCTGCGCAATCGTCAACGGCGTTGTGCCAAGCAGTGTGATGACCGGTGCAGTCTGATCGGTGACATTCACGGTACGTGTTACCTGCGTAGCTGCATTGGTTGCCGCATCGCTGACATTATAGGTCACGGCGTAGGTGCCGACGATGGCTGCATCAACCGGATTCACCGTCACGATATTGGCCGTGATATTGCCATCGACATTATCCAATGCCGTAGCTCCGGCATCGGTGTAGGTAGAGCCATGTGCAATGGTAATAGGGCTAGCACTAAGTAACGTGATTGCTGGATTAGTCTGATCAGTGACTGTAACCAATGCAGTAGCAGTGCCACGGTTACCAGCTGCATCAATAGCCACAAATGTCACCGTCGTTGCACCCAGTGGAAAAACAGAGGGGGCATCATGGGTAATCGAACCAACTACAGCCACATTATCTGTTGCCGTTGCCGCAGCAAGAAAACTCATGAGCACAACTTGACTGGCCGCTGCTCCATTTATATCCATAGCAGCAGCGGTAACATCCGATGGTGCAGTCACAACAGGTGCCAGCTGATCCGTTACCGATATCAGCGGGAGAATAACATCGTCAATCCATGCCGTATCAGAAAATTTACTGGCCGAAGAATCTTTACTGTACTCCCACTTTAACGTGTGGATGCCTGCAACCACAGGAAAACTTACCGTAGTCCAACCTTTTTCACCTGACCATGCTCCTTGTTCAATATTATCAATATAAAAACGCAGGAAATCAAATCTAGCTTCGCTTGAAACCCTGTAGGAGAACCTAATTGTTCCGGCAACAAAGGTTCCCGTAGTTTCAATACTTGCAAGTTGGTTATGCGTAATCGTATCGCTACGCATACTAAATAGCCCTGTATTGGAAGAATCAGAGGCAACGTGCCAGGATCCATTGGTACCTGCTGTTTGTACCCAACCTGCAGGCAAGTTACCTGCAGAAGGGAATAACTCCGCAGCCGGTTCCTGCACCGTAACCGAGGCAGAGGCAGTTCCCGAATTTCCAGCCGAATCAGTAGCTGTAAATGTCACCGTAGTTACCCCCATAGGGAGCACTCCTGGTGCATCATTCGAGATAGTAAATATTTGACCGTCTGGTATATCAACCGCAGTAGCTGCAGTTAGAAAAGCATTTATTGGAACACTGACAAGCATTGCATCAGTTGGTGCAACGGTTATATTCACCGGAGGAGTAATAACCGGTGGAATATCATCCAAAAACAGGTTTGCATTATTAGGGTAGGCATCCAGAGTCAAACTTGATTGTGCAATTTGTGCTGATGTTGCTGCAATATTCCACTGATCAGGATGACCATCTCCATCCGTATCTACGCTAGCTGCGGGGTCACTTAAAAAGGCATCGAAGGTATCTGAAATACCATCCCTGTCAGTATCTGCTCCAATAAATACCCCGTCAATCCAGGCTGCATCAGCCCCTCGAGTTACAGCACTATCCTTCTCATAAGCCCACTTTAAAGTATGAAGGCCATCAGCCAGTGGGTAGCTGACAGTCGCCCAGCCTTTTTCACCAGACCATGCATTCTGCTCTACCCCATCAATATAAAATCGCAAAAAATCGAATCTAGACTCACTGGAAACCTTGTAACTAAACTTTAGCGCACTGCCAGTAAAAATACTCGTATGTTCAATCGCCGCGACCTGATTATGAGAAATTACGTCGCTTTTCAGACTCACTCCTCCTTCTGCCGCAAAATCGATTGATTGATGCCACCCACCGTCTGCCGCTAAAGGCAGATGCCCAAAATCCGGATAGGGAAACTGCTCAGCAATAGTCGGTGCAGGATCCAGCACCAGCTTACTTGCGGCTATTTGCGCCGCTGTTGCGTTTACATTCCACGCATCTGGAATACCATCGCCATCCGTATCGACACTTGCCGCCGGATCGAGGGGAAATGCGTCCAAGATGTCAACGACACCATCGCCATCCGTATCAGCCTGCACTGTGGTGATTTGAGTAGCCGAATTATTGCTTACTATCGGATCCAGTGACCCCGGCACTGCACCTGTCGCCGTATTGCTAACCATGCCTGATGTTGTAGCTGTCACAACAATTGTGACGGTCACTATTGCTGTGTTCGCCATTGAGCCAACAGCACAGAACACGGCACGCCCAGCCTGAGTGCAGCTACCCTGAGATGAAGCGGCTGAAACAAATGTGACGGTCAATGGTAACGTATCGTAAATTTCTACATTAGTTGCAACATCAGGGCCATTATTTGTAACTGATAACGTATATGTGATATTCTGACCGGATCGGATTGGATCGGGACTGTCTGTCATCGCCAGCAACAAATCAATACTGGGTGGCGAGGTTGGCAGCACAACAGAACTTCCACCAACGACATTCCTGTTTATTATTGTACCTGAATTGTCGTAAGTATAGCTAATCGCCGTGCCATCATCATAGGTTACCCCGACCAAACGACCGGCAGCATCATAAGAATAACTCTCGGCATGGACGGAGGCAAAGGGAAGTAGCAGGCAACATATGAGCACGTAGAAATTCTTCATGAAGATCGAATAATTTTTCATCATCAAAGGCCTACAAACCCAAGTAACCGAAGAGGGTTTGCACCGGAGGTGGCGTGATCCCTTTCAGAGTTTCTTTAAATCCTTTCAGGGCTTCGATGCCTGTGTCATATAACTCGGCATTCCATGTGCGCTCAGAGTCTCGATCAAAACGCTCGTTGATTGCTCTGACCATCTTTTCAGCTTGTGCCTGCGTAATTTTCTTTGCTTTTAGCAAAGCAATGGTTTCATCAAGTTGTCTGCTTTGTAATTCTAAATTACTTTGTTTGCTCTTGTTCCCTTCCTCATGAGCTTTATTTAAAGCTATTACAGTATCGTATGCGACCAAGGCACTGCCTGCAATATCCCCTGCGTCTCCAAGTTTATCAATTCGCTCCAGTACCTTCGTACTTCCTAGTTTCCTTCCAATTTCAGGGTTTAGTCCCGAATGGCACTAAGTTAAGCCTTTTTAAGGGGCATTAACAGGATGCCAAAC
>CAYZJL010000049.1:0-12835 GCA_964478615.1 uncultured Zetaproteobacteria bacterium | reverse complement strand
TCGCAAAACCTTCAATGGCCTTGATCAAGGCTTTCTGAGATATCTCAATTTTTGAGGTATCACCAATTTCAAATGCATCAAGCAAGCGATTATAGTCTTCCATAGGGAATTTCGAATCTACTGGAATCCATACTTCTTTATCAGATTCCTTTCCTGGTAATTTGATAGCAAACTCAACATTTGCCTGACTACCTTTTTTTGTCGCAACATTTTTACCATATTGATCAGGTGACAACATCTGCTCTAAAATTGCTTCTAATTGGTATTCTCCAAGAGTTCCTCTGGTTTTTACATTAGATAAAACCTTTTTCAGATCTCCTACACCAGTTGCAATACTTTGCATTTCACCCAAACCTTTATGGACCAACTCTAATCTTTCACTAACTTGCTTGAATGATTCGCCTAGCCGCTTTTCAAGTGTTGTTTGAAGCTTTTCATCAACTGTAGCCCTCATTTCACTTAACTGTTTATTGTTATCCTCTCGAATTGATTTCAAGTGTTTTTCAATAGCTTCCTCGATGTTTTTAATATTTTCAGTGGATTGCTTGTTTGCTTGCGTTTGTTGTAAGGAAAAGTCATCAAACCTTTCTTTAAGTAATTTATTTAGGCTTTCAATATTCTGTGAAAATTTATTCTCAAACGAAGATAATGACTTAGTTAATTCATTTCGACTTTCCTTTATTTCAAATGAAACTTGTTTATTAAATGTCAGTTGCTGATCGTTCTGTTTATTAAACTTTGAATCAAGTGAGCTGTTGAGCTTCTCAATATTCTCAGAAAACTTAACCTCAAATGAGGTTAAGGATTTTTCTAATTCATTTCTTATTTCCTTCAGCTTATCATTGATCTGATCATTGAAAGTAAGCTGGCTTTCGTTTTGCTGGTTAAACTTTTGATTAAGGATTGTATTTGTTTTATCGTTGCTTTCAGTTAATTTTTTTTCAAAATCACCAATAGATTCAGCTAATTCCCTTCTGTTTTTCTCAGATAGATCATTCAATTCTATTCGATTTCTTTGTAACTCACTTTTTATTCTATCTTCAAGGTCATTCAGTCGAGGAACAACATCAGTTTTAACCTCTTTTTTTAGCGCTACTACAATATTTATAATCGCAAGTATTATTATTGATATTAGTAGTATTTCAGTCATTGTTTTACCTCTAATATTATCCTTCGTAACCTTGAATCATAAAAAGTGGTGCTTGTCATCGAACAATTTAATCCGGTAATTCTGATGCCATCAATGTCTGTGCATCAACAATGACATTATACCGTTCACGAGCCATTTGCATGACACGCGTTGCAAACTCAGGCCGATCCATCAACACCTTACAAAAATCACGTTTTTCCATGATATACAGTGCACAATATGTTTTGGCACGCACTGTTGCTTTGCGAGGTTGAGACATCAACAAACTTAATTCACCAAACACCTGCCCTCTTTCAAGGGTTGATACAAGCTCCCCATTGGCTTTGATGATATCAACACTACCGGTTTGAATAATGAAGAACTCACTGCCTTCACTGCCATAGGTGATAATATCGTCACCGGCATTGAATACGATAGGTTTAAGCATCATGGCAAAGGCATGCAACATTCTTTCACCACTACCTTCAAACATGGGCACACGTTCCAATGCCTTTTTCGGTGTCCGTGCAAGCCAGCGCCGGTGCGATGGCTGCAGTAGGTTAAAAGAGGCTTTTGGCCCCCAGGATCCAAATGGATAGTTGGGGAAATCTTCAGCTTTTTCCCGTTGCCATACGTCTTGAACAGGTTGCACAATAGACCAGGCCATTTCAACCAGGTCAGAGCGTGAAAACAACGAGGCATCACCGTGCATACAATCATGTAACATGGTTTCATAACCCGTACCCGGATTGGCAACAAATGCTTCATCATATTCAAAGTGCATATTAACTTTACGCATCTGCATAGATGGCCCCGGCCGTTTGGCCAAAATACGCAGTTCAATGCCTTCATTCGGTTGCACGCGAAATATCAATTGATTGGCTTCCAGTTGAGATGCTGCTGGTGTGCCTTTGAATGTGAATTCAGGCGCGCGACGAAATTGCACGACTATTTCAGTTGATTTACTGCTCAGCGCCTTGCCTGAGCGTATAAATACAGGCACCCCATGCCAGCGCCAGTTATCAATACGCAGTTTCAGTGCTGCATAGGTTTCAGTATTGGAGTCAGGATCAACCATATGCTCCTGACGATAGCCTTTGGCTTCAGATCCATCTTCTAATGTTGCAACATCATATTGACCACGCACGGCATTCTCATGCACATCTTCATCATTCATGATACGCACAGCACTCAACAGTTTATATTTTTCATTGCGAATCGCTTCCGCATCAAATGATGTCGGTGGTTCCATGCACAGATATGACATAATCTGAAACAGATGGTTCTGAATCATATCCCGAAGCACACCTGATTTATCATAATAACCACCGCGCCATTCAACCCCCACTTTCTCCGTTGCAGTAATCTGAATATGATCAATATGGGTGCGATTCCAGAGCGGTTCAAACATGCCATTGGCAAAACGAAATGCGAGCAGGTTTTGCACCGTCTCCTTGCCCAGGTAATGGTCGATACGATAGACCTGACTCTCTTGCCAATAACTTAGAATTTCCCGGTTTAACGCTTTTGCAGAGGCCAAATCTGAACCAAATGGTTTTTCAACAATAATGCGTCGCCATGCATCACCCTGAGCTTTATTCAATCCAACAGCCTGCAAGCCGGAAGAGATCATACCAAACACAGATGGAGGTGTTGCCATATAAAACAGCACATTACCGCCCAAATGGTGACGATCATTCAAAATCTGAATATGAGACTGTAGTTGTTTGAAGTCATCGGCATTGTCAAAACGTCCACTGAGATAATGCAGCTTTTCACAAAAGGCAGACCAGCGTGCATCATCAACGTGTTCCCGCCGCGAAAACTCATGCATACCCGCATTTATCTTATCGCGAAAAGAGTCACTGTTAAAATCATCCATCGCCATGCCCAATATCTGAAAAGCATCGGGCAGAAGATCATCACAATACAGATTAAATAGTGATGGTATCAACAAGCGCTTGGTCAAATCACCGGAGGCGCCAAAGATCACTAAAATACAGGGATCAGGTGTCGGGCCCTGCAAGTTCATTGCAGCTAAAAAGTCCTGCTGATTATCATGCTCGTGTTGTTGGCTCATCATCTACCCTCCCGTGAATGGTGAAACGCCGCTGGTCGGCTGTAACAATCCAGACACTACTCCGAGCGAGCTTTTATTGCTTCTAAATGCATTCACACTGCTTTACATAGATAGGAGAGAGAGGATCAGTTCATAAAGGTGGTTTTCAACCACGGCATGGTCAACGCTTATTCATGCTTCAGATACAAAAACATCCTCCCCCATTGATGGGAGAGGCCGACTGTTAAGCGTTAAGCATCTCGGACACAGAAGCCAATGCTTCTTTTAATTTTGCAGGTTCTGTACCACCCGCCATGGCCATATCAGGTTTTCCGCCACCTTTACCACCACAAACCGTAGCGACTTCACGTACGAGATTGCCGGCGTGAAACTGCTTGATAAGATCCTTGCTAACACCTGCAACCAGTTGCACTTTTTCACCTTTCACCTGACCGAACACGATCACGCCAGATTTTAATTTGGCCTTGGCTTTATCCATAAAATCACGCATATCTGCGACATCTTTCACAACAGCGGTGAGCAGCTTAATACCGTTCACATCGATAGCCGTACCGATCAAATCATCCAGCATGCCGGTTGATGCTTTGGCTTTAAGTGATTGCAAAGACTTCTCCGCTTCTTTGAGTTTATCTTGCAACGTAACCACACCATCAACAGCTTCAAAACTGCGCACCTTCATTTTGCCAGCGACCGCATTCAACGTACCTGCATCCGTGACATATGATTGATAAGCTGAAGAACCGGTTACCGCTTCAATACGACGCACCCCTGCTGCAATGCCTGTTTCAGATGCAATACGGAACAGACCGATATCACCAGTTCGGGATACATGCGTACCACCACACAACTCGGTGGAGAAACCGGCTGACACCACGCGCACTTCATCACCATACTTTTCACCAAACAGTGCCATGGCTCCTGAAGCAACCGCTTCATCCTGCGTCATTAACTTGGTCTCTACCGCATCATTGGCCCAGACCGCAGCATTCACACGCGCTTCAATGTCTGCTTTTTCAGCATCGGACACAGGTTGATGATGACTGAAATCAAAACGTAGGCGCTCGGCATTGACCAAAGAACCGGCCTGTTTCACATGATCACCCAACACATCACGCAGCACTGCATGCATCAGATGGGTGGCGGTATGATTGCGACGAATCGCATCACGACGTAGACCAGTAACTTCAAAATGCGCAGTACCATCAAGCTTAAAAGAACCTTGTTTTACTTTACCAATATGTACAAACAGATCAGACAGTACTTTTTTGGTGTCCGAGACTTCGAATATTGCACCCGATACGGAAATGATCCCTGCATCACCAGCCTGCCCACCGGATTCAGCATAAAAAGGTGTCTGATTAGCAACCAGCCACGCTTGATCACCTTCGTTTAGCTGATCCACTGCACTCTCACCCTGAATCAGACCAGTGATCACACCTTCAGCTTGTAGTGTGTTATAACCTAAAAACTCGGTTGCACCATGTGATTCACGCAACTCAAACACAGCTTTTGGCAAGGCTGATTCACCACTACCACCCCAGGCTGCACGCGCACGGGTACGCTGCTCTTCCATGCACAGGTCAAAACCAGCCATATCCAAGTGGATATTCTGGCCTTTAAGGATGTCAGCAGTTAAATCGGTTGGAAAACCATAGGTATCATAAAGTGTAAACAGTGTTTTACCGGGGATTGTGCCGTCTTCGCCTGCATCGATCACAGCCTGTTCTACCAGCTTCAGACCTTTATCGAGCGTTTTGATAAAGCGCTCTTCTTCAATGCGAACCACCTGCTCGATATTGCCCTGAGCTTCAATCAGCTCGGCAAAGTGAGATCCCATCTCAGCCACAAGTGCAGGCACGAGTTTATAAATAAAGGCTTCATTCATGCCCAGCAGACGGCCATGACGGCAAGCACGCCGCAAAATACGCCGCAAAACAAAACCACGACCTTCATTGGATGGTAATACGCCATCAGCCATCAGGAAGGACACCGAACGCAGATGATCGGCCAACACACGCAAAGACACATCACTCTCTTCACTCGCACCCTGTTTGAGGCCAGTCACACGACAAGCTGCTTCAATCAGAGCCTGAAACAGGTCGGTACTGTAATTGTCATGGGTGCCCTGCATGACGGCAGCTACACGCTCCAGACCCATGCCGGTATCAACACTCGGTTTTGGCAGTGGCTTCAGCGTACCCTCTGCATCACGATCATACTGCATGAAGACCAAATTCCAGATTTCCACATAACGGTCACCCTCTTCATCCGGTGTACCCGGAGGGCCACCCCAAACATCAGCGCCATGATCATAAAAGATCTCTGAACAGGGGCCACACGGACCGGTATCACCCATGCTCCAGAAATTATCTTTGGCACCAATGCGCGCAATATTGTCGCTGCATATACCAATGTTTTTGGTCCACAGGTCATAGGCTTCATCATCTTCTTCAAAGACAGTCACAAATAGACGATCTTTATCAAGGCCCAGTTCAACTGTCAGAAATTCCCATGCATATCCGATGGCTTCCTTTTTGAAATAATCACCGAAGGAGAAATTACCCAGCATTTCAAAAAAGGTGTGGTGGCGTGCGGTATGGCCTACATTTTCCAGGTCATTGTGTTTACCACCGGCACGCACACATTTTTGGCTGGTCGTAGCCGTTTTATAGGCTCGCGTTTCGTCGCCTAAAAAGGTGTGTTTAAACTGCACCATACCTGCATTGGTAAACATCAAGGTTGGATCGCCATGTGGTACAAGCGAACTTGAGTCCACCAGTTCATGACCTTTGGAAACAAAATAGTTAAGAAATTTTTGCCGAATCTCGGATGTTTTCACCGGGAATCCTCCGTTCTTTCTTTCAATACGCGCAGAACAATATCAGTTCCATAACCTTTGTTCTGCAAAAAACGAGCCTGTCGCTGCCAAGTCCGTTCATCTTCAAACCTGAATCCGACCGGATCACGCATGACCAACAGAGCACGTGCTGCCTGTTCAGCATCATAATCTGCAGTCAATTCGTCGATTGCCAGCTGTAATGAAGCATCATCCGCACCTTTTTGCCTGGCCCGCTGCATCGCTAACCAGGGTGCTTCACCCTTCTCCAATCTGAAGCGCAAATAAGATTCAGCAAAACGTTGATCACTCAAATAGCCATCATGTTTCAGCTGAGCAATGACAACAGCAATCATTTCATCATCAATTTCACGTGCCATTAATTTCTGCTGAATCTGCAAGGTACAATATTCACGCCTAGCCAACAGACGCGCCGCATAGGCGTATGCAGCTGCCTCATCTCTGTTCATTGGAGCTGTTATTCAGTCTGGTCGGCCTCATTGCTAACACCCAGTTCAACACGCACTTTAGCTTCCACTTCAGCCAGCATATCAGGATGCTCTTTCAGAAACCTGATGGCATTATCACGACCCTGACCAATCTTCTCATTATCCTTGGCATACCAGGCCCCGCTCTTGTTTACAAAACCGAACTGCACACCCATATCCAGTACTTCTCCGGCATGCGATACACCTTCACCATACATGATCGAGAACTGCGCCTGCTTAAATGGTGGAGCTACTTTATTCTTCACAACTTTCACACGGGTATCATTACCCAGCACTTCATCACCCTTTTTAATAGCACCGGTGCGGCGCACATCCAGGCGCATAGATGCATAGAATTTCAATGCATTCCCACCAGTAGTGGTTTCAGGATTACCAAACATTACACCGATCTTCATGCGAATCTGGTTAATGAATACAACGGTAGTTTTAGAACGCGCAATCGAACCGGTCAGTTTACGCAGCGCCTGGCTCATCAAACGTGCATGCAAGCCCATATGCGAATCACCCATATTGCCTTCCAACTCCGATTTCGGGGTCAGAGCAGCCACGGAATCAATTACGATAATATCCAGAGCCCCCGAGCGGGTCAGCATGTCAACTACTTCCAGAGCCTGCTCACCACAATCAGGCTGGGAAACCAGCAGATTCTCAACATCCACCCCCAGGTTCTCAGCATAAATCGGATCCAGTGCATGCTCCGCATCGACAAAGGCAGCCTGGCCACCCAGTTTCTGTGCTTCTGCAATCGCATGCAATGCCATGGTGGTTTTACCGGATGACTCCGGCCCATAAATTTCAATCACGCGGCCACGTGGGTAACCACCCACGCCCAATGCTGCATCCAGTGCCAACGAACCACTCGGAATAACCTCTACAGGCACCCGGGCATTATCACCAAGACGCATGACTGTTCCTTTACCAAACTGACGTTCGATCTGACTTAATGCGGTATCCAGTGCTTTCGTTTTATCTGACATTTCTTTCCCCTCACTCCCCATTGGAAGCCGTAATATGTTGAAACTTATCGTCGATTTAGACAGGATCATCACTATCGACTTGATGCAAACAGAACAAGCTGTTTGCAGGTCGGCGAAAGGTAGCATGCTCTACCCACTGGCAACAATGAGAAAGGTGCCCTAAGCGCCTCCAAATTATCATCTGCTTGCCTTTATACTATATACCACGTGGAATAAGCCGATGTTCAAGCTCGGTTTAACACAGCTTCCTGCGCCCTTAATCACACTTTGTCAGCATATTCAACAGCTAAACGGCAAAGCGTGGCTGGTTGGTGGCTGCGTTCGGGATCTGATTCTTGATCAGACGCCCAAAGATTACGACATCGAAGTGTTCGGCCTGGAAATGTCACTGTTGCAAGCTGCTCTCAACAAGCTCGGACGCACAGCACTTGTCGGCCAGCAATTTGGCGTGTTGAAATTATGGATGGATGGCTTCGAATTTGATGTCGCTCTGCCGCGTTCAGAAATAAAGTCCGGGCCTGGACATAGAGGCTTTGATGTAACGCCTGATCCTTTTGTTTCTGAACAGAGTGCCTCTCTGCGCCGTGACTTTTCCATCAATGCCATGATGTTTGATCCTTTAAACAACAGCCTTATCGATTATCATGATGGAGTAAAAGACCTTGAGAATAAAACATTACGGCATGTAAGCCCTGCATTTTCTGAAGACCCACTCAGACCATTACGCGCCATGCAATTTGCCGCCCGTTTTCAATTGAAATTGCATCCACAAACTGCCACGTTATGCCGATCACTCATCGAAGAATCCGCTACCCTGCCCAAACAACGCATCTGGAGAGAGTGGCAAAAATGGTGCCATGCACCCCACCCATCATATGGTTTACAACTGCTGCAAGATTGCGGCTGGCTTTCCCTTTACCCCAGCCTTGAAGATATGGTTGATTGCCCGCAAAGCCCATATTGGCATCCGGAAGGCGATGTCTGGAGACATACACTGCAGGTATGTGATCAAGCGGCATCGGTTGCAAAGCGCTATCAACTCGATGATGAGAATACGGAAATATTAGCGCTTGCAGCCCTCTGTCATGATGTTGGCAAACCGAAATCCACCACGATGGATCAATCCGGTCATATTAGTTCATCGGAACACAGTCAAAGCGGTGTACCATTCAGCATCTGTTTTTTAGATCAGATTGCTGCTCCACATCGTTTTGCTCCATATATTTCTGCTTTGGTTGCAGAACATATCACCCATATCCATGGAGCTCCTACAGCGCGTGCTGTTCGCCGCCTGTCGCACAGGCTGGAACCAGCCAATATCGAACTGTGGGAAATGCTGGTTGAAGCCGATGCATCAGGTCGTGCGCCTGCACCCACTTCACGCCCAGCGTTGCCATGGCTGCAGCTGGCACAGGAGTTGCAACATCATCAACAAAAGCCGCATGCCATTCTTAATGGGAAAATGCTCTTGCAACTGGGGATATCTCCTGGCCCAGAGATGGGATTGATACTCGATAAGGCCTATCACGCCCAATTGGATGGGCTGTTTGATGATGAAGAATCTGCCATTGTATGGCTTTCAGAACAGCCTCAAGAAATTAACCGAGTAAAAAACTCAAGTATTTAATTTTATTGCTCTTTTTATATACTGTTGTCCTTTTTCATCTAAAGCATTATTATGCCGCAGCTTTAAAAAAGGAGTTTATAAATGCCGCACTATCGTCGATTTTCCGATACCTCTGTCAGTGAAAGAATGCTGGACACCATGTTTCTTATCACCATTGGTCTGGGATACCTGTTTGCCCTGACCCATATGTACTTTTCCCATGCCGGTCGTGATGGTGAACCCGGTTTGTCCGTGAAAGATGTCGAGATAGCCTATTTTGGTGAAGGTCACCAAACGCGTCTTGGTGCAGCCCTAAATGGCCCTATGTTTGGTAATTTAGAAAAGCCGGAACAAAGAGACATTATTATTGACTGGATAGATGCAGGCAAGGATGAAGAGGTGTTCAACGATAAAATCGCCCCTATTCTTAACAATAACTGTATCATGTGTCACTCTGTTGAAGCGGAAATGGGGCTGCCTCCACTGACAAGTTATAAGAATGTGTTGAAATTAACCCATATGGATACAGGGGCATCTGTTCAGAGTCTGGTTCGGGTAAGCCACATCCATCTCTTTGGTATCGCCTTTATTCTATTTTTTGTTGGTAGGATCTTCCTGTTATGTGAAATGTCTATAACAGTGAAGCGTGTGACAGTAATTATTCCTTTCATTGCTATTTTACTGGATATAACATCCTGGTACGTCACCAAAATCATCCCTGGATTTTCGTATGTCGTTGTCATCGCCGGTGCACTCATGGGCATATCACTGGGCATGCAGATTCTAGTTTCTATGTATCAGATGTGGATATACAAACCTAGAACGGATGCACACACCTTATCAGACGACATCATGCATCAATAATCGCATCAGCGAAATCATTTAACCCCTGGGTGTATTCATTGCGCTACGCATTGAATTACCCAAAGACTAATATTGTCCTATTCAATAACTATGGGGCAACAAAGGAGAAAAACTATGAAAAAAACATATTTAATCCTGGCGGCAGCTGCCTGTTTTGGCCTTAGTTCACAGATCGCCATGGCTGATGGCATCAATGCCGAAAAACTGTATAAGAAGAAATGCAAAATGTGCCACAAGATTGACAAGAAAAAAGTGGGTCCAGCCTTTAGCAAAATGAACTCTGATGCGGCGGTACTGAAAACTGTTATCACCAACGGCCGCAAGAGCATGCCTAAATTTGGTAAAAAGTTTAATGAAGAACAGATCGACGCAATGGTTGCATACATTATCAGCACACAACATTAAGCAATCCTTGCACTCAGAACTGAAGTGGTAAATAGTTAAGCCCTATCAACTTAGGGGAAGGAGAGTCTTATGCGAATCAGATTATGGATCGGAGTGGCAGCAGCGTTGATGATGTCACCGATGGTTGCCTCGGCAACCGATATTTTGGATGGTAAGGCTCTTTATGCAGCCAGTTGTGCATCATGCCATGGGGCATCTGGCGAAGTTAGCGCGCTGGGTAAAAGCTTAAAGCCTTACCCAGCACGTAACCACAGAGCGATTGCTGGTCTGATAAGCAGAGACGAGATGCGTCGCATTATCTCTTATGGTGTAGCGGGCACGGCTATGACACCAAAAAAATATGAACTGGATGCGCTGGAGATCGAAGCGGTTATTGATTACATTCAAACATTTGAATACAAACCCAGCATAGCCAATGGTAAAAAACGTTTCCACGCCGTCTGCGTAAGTTGCCATGGTGCAGATGGTCGTGCACAAACTGGCATGGGAGCCAAAAACCTGGTTTATTCCAAGCTAAACTTGCAAGAAATTGTTCACACCATGCGTTATGGTCGCCCAGGCACATTGATGACCAGTAAACGCCATCAGCTAACGAATGAAGATATTGCCGATGTTGCCAACTACGTTTACAACCTGCGCTATATGTCCAATGCAGCCAATGGTAAAAAACTATTCAACAACAAATGTAGCTCTTGCCATAGCACACCGCGTGCTATCAAACTGATTGGTAATGCAGCCTCTAATCGTAAGATATCTGATCTTGATGATCGTCTGTTAGATCTACGTATTCGCCATGGCCGCCATGTTGACCGTGCAGGCAAAGGTATCACCCATCTTTCATCTGATGAAATTCAAGATATCATGGCTTATATGAGGAAAAATACAAAATAATGACAAGTAGTAATACTGATAAAAGCGCCTCCCAATTGGGGGGCGCTAATCTTTTCAACCTGGAAGTCATCAAAAAATACGATAAAGCTGGCCCGCGTTATACCTCCTACCCTACCGCGCCCATGTTCCACACAGGCATTGGTGCTGAGCAGTATCATGACACACTCATGCGTGTTGCGTCTGATGATGCGCCACTATCGCTTTATATTCATATCCCTTTCTGCAACACCATCTGTTATTACTGCGGCTGCAATAAGATCGTGACCAAACAGTATGAGCGTGCAGCTCCTTATTTAGAACTCCTGCTCAGAGAGATCGACCGTGTTGCTGATAGCCTGCAAGGTAGTGATGGTAGTGACTGCCAGCGCCCGGTCACCCAGCTCCACTTTGGTGGTGGCACCCCTACATTCATGAACAATGATCAGATGCGTGCGATCATGGCCAAGCTGCGTTCACGTTTTCAGTTCGTTGCCAAAGATGATGGTGAATTCAGTATTGAGATTGACCCGCGTGAATGTGACGATGATACCGTTGCGGTACTCGAAGAGATCGGCCTGAACCGTATGAGCATGGGTGTTCAGGATTTCGATCCGATTGTGCAAAAGGCAGTCAATCGTATTCAAAGTAAAGAAGAGACCATGCGTGTGCTATCAGAAGCGCGTGATCACGGCTTTCAGTCGATGAATATCGATTTAATGTATGGCCTGCCACATCAGACGGTTGAAACGTTTGATGCAACACTGAAGACCATTATCGAATTCAGTCCTGACCGCATTGCACTGTTTAATTATGCCCATATGCCGCATATGTTCATGCCACAGCGCCGCATTGATGAAGCTGCGATCCCTACCCCACAGGAAAAACTGAATATTTTAGAGCATAGCATCAACACCCTGCTTGATGCCGGTTATGTGTTTATCGGCATGGATCATTTTGCCAAACCTGAGGATGAACTCACCATAGCCCAGCGTGAAGGCAAATTATACCGTAACTTCCAGGGTTATAGCACACAGGCTGATTGTGACCTTATCGGCTTGGGGCTCACCTCCATCGGCTATACCGGCGGTGGTTTCTTCCAGAACGAGAAAGAGATGGATGCCTATGCAGCAGATGTTGAGGCTGACGAATTTGCCGTGTTCCGTGGTTATATTCTATCCGACGAAGATCATCTGCGCCGTCAGGTGATTATGCGCCTGATGTGTGATTTTGCCCTGAGTTATGCACCATTCGAAACGGAGTTCAATATCAACTTCAAAGAACACTTTGCCGATGGCCTTGCTGATCTGGAAGAGATGGTAAACGATAAACTGGTTGAGATGCGTGATGATGGTCTGACTGTTTTACCTGCAGGTCGCCTGCTTATTCGTAATATCGCCATGGTATTCGATGAATATCTGCAAAAGAAAAAAGAAGGCAGCAACTTTTCAAAGGTTATCTAAACCTCATCCCCCTTCTAACAGCACATAAACAGGTCGGGCTCTGCCCCAAGCCATTTACTTGACGAGTTGAAAAAAACACCACCTGACGGATCCACGTCA
>CAYZJL010000048.1:0-13118 GCA_964478615.1 uncultured Zetaproteobacteria bacterium | reverse complement strand
GCTCCACAAACTGTTGGGACTGCACAAACATGCCACCGGAACCGCAGGCTGGATCGTACACCGTACCCTTGTGCGGCTCGATGATTTCCACCATCAACTGCACCACCGATGTCGGGGTAAAGAACTGACCACCACCCTGCCCTTCAGCCAGTGCGAAATTGCCTAGAAAATATTCGTAAATTTTGCCCAGCACATCGCCACTGGCATCATGCGGAATATTGGAGAATGTTTTCAACAGTTGAGCTGGAATAGTTTTATCGGTGCGCGTTAAGGGGATATATTCATCTCTGGGCAGCACACCATCGAGTTCCGATTTGTATTTCTCAATATCCAGCATCGCCTCTTTAATCTTTTTGGCGACATCCTCCTGCTCGGGCAAGTGCAGCAGATAATCATAGCGGGCATGCGGCGGCAGATAAAAACCGCACTTCTCAATGGCAATATCATCTATCGGCTTTTCACGGCGTGTGCCGGTAAGTTCGGCAAATTCAGCATTGATAGCCTTTTCAGCGCGGGCATAATTGTTATCGGCAAATTTGAGAAAGATCAGTCCCAATACCGGCGTGGCATATTCGCTCGATTTCAGATCGGTATTGGCGCGCAGATTATCCGCTGCCGACCATAAATCTCTTTCCAGTTGTTTTAACTGCTCTGTATTCATTCACCCATCCCTATGATGCTGCGCAATCATCCCAGCACTCATGCTTGATGCAAATGAAAACTATCCGTGGATTTAATGCCATGCTCTCGTAACACCATAGCAATCATGTCCCGCCATGTATCTACATCGTTCCCACTTAAACGAATCGACTGACCCGACATCAGCGCAACAATCGATTTACGCAAGCCGACTGAAACACGCATACCCTTGCCGCAGCCATCACACACCAGCTGTGCATGATGCCAGAACATCGCGTCACCCACCTCCGCACCACAATGCCAGCAGTGCGATAAGTCACCCAGCCAACCGCTCACATCAAGCAAATACCACACCGATGCTAACAGCCCCTGCGATTGACCCCGTTCAGCAAGCAGAGCCAATGCTGTTTTCGTCTCCTCAAAACCGTGCGGGTCGCCCTCCTGAAACAAGCGTGATGTAATCGCCAGCAACTCCAGTCCCTGCAATGCGAGCGATGGTTCCAACAAGCTTTGGCCGCGCTGAATATCTACCAAGCTACCCATACCACTGCGACCGGAGCGCCAGACGATGTTCAGTGCATACAGCGGCTCCAAACTAGCTCGAAAAGCACTCTTGGGCCGCCTGGCACCACGTGCCATCAAAGCAATACGACCATGATGTTCAGTTAAGAAATGACAAATCAGAGAAGTATCACCATAAGGAATACGTCTGAGCAATAGTGCACCATCGCTGTTCTCAGCCATTAGACGATGCCACCCATTTCTTTCCCTGCACGGCAAAATCAACAATCAAGTGATACTCATGATCACTCTTCTCTTTAAACATATTGAGGTGGATGGATCTACTGAGACAAGTATGTGACATAGCCTTTACGCACAACTTTTGAGATGATCTCAGTATTTTTCCGTACATATTCTCCAGATTATATCTCCTGTTCGGATCACAACAACATCACCCTTGAGAACGTTGTATCGATATTTCGTAATTCTCACTATATGCACTTCTAAGCTGAAACAGTGTGGCTCGATTTCCTATAGTGCTTACCCACGAGTCAATCATATCATGCTGAAGCCTTGGCCTGAAGGACGATCTCGATTAGCACCAGAAAATATTGAACGTTTGGCTTCAGATACTTCTACATGATAATGCTTTTGGCCATGACTTCCCCACGACAAGGTGATTGATCGAAGCGTTTTTCGACCACAGGGTTAGCCATAAAGCATAGTGCAAAACGGCATTCAGCTATACTTTTACTGAACCACACTTTAACTGAACTACAACACGGGAACTCTACACTTGCGTAGCTCCCAATCGCATGGACAATGCCTTCATGATACCATTTAGACTACTCGACACAGCCACGGAACATGGTGCGACTTTGAAACTTTACCAGCGTGGCATGGAATTTTCGATCCGTGTGGATCAAGCCGGTGATTTGATGAACAGCCGCATGCATCATTCAGAAGATGTGCTGGCTGAACTTGCCTGTAAACCCATTGCCAATAGAAAAAATGCCCATGTACTGGTTGGCGGTCTGGGCATGGGTTTCACACTGGCTGCAGCACTATCTCATACAGGGCCAACAGCATCAGTATCGGTCGCCGAACTCATGCCTGCTGTGGTACGCTGGAATTATGAATATCTGGGGATCCTGGCCGGTTCCCCTCTGGAAGATGAACGTGTACAAGTGATCGAAGGTGATGTGGGTAAATTTATGTTTGAGCGTAAAAACAGCTTCGATGCCATCATGTTGGATGTCGATAATGGCCCTGACGCATTCACTATCGATGATAATGATTCATTATACGGCCTGCGCGGCCTCAACAATGCTTATGATGCGCTCAAACCTAGTGGCGTACTCACAGTCTGGTCCGGATTTCCAGATCCCTCATTCACCCAGCGCATGAGAAAGGTTGGTTTTGATGTCAAAGAGCACCGTGTACGGGCACACAAAAGCCAAGTCGGAAGCAAACACACCATCTGGGTGAGTGTTCGAAAATAGTGAACGTATTGAAACGACAGTTCCGTCACTATTGCGCTAACCATTCATCTAACATCGCATGAAACGTATATTTTCAATCAGCCTGATCATGCTCGTCACCGGCTGGCTTGTGGGCTGGTTCTCTCACGATTTTTTTAAAGCACCGGCACAGCAACAGCACGTATCAAATGCTCAAACCGATATTGCATCTCCTGCAACACAAGAAACTTCCGATGCCATCATGCTCAACCCAAGCATAGTTACTTCCCCGATCATAACAGATTCTGAAATTCCCCCCGTCCCTCTTACAGAAATAGCACTGCACATATTTCGTGAGCTTTTAAAACAGGGTGAATTCTCCAGGGCTTTATCTGCCTGGCCTCTAGAGAGTAACGAGCAGGCAAGGAATTATACGTTTCTGCTCGTGAACCGTTTCAATCAGCAGAAAAGGATAGAATCAGCTCTACTATTACTTCATAAATACCGCACCCGTTTCCCGGATGATATTGAAGCAGGTCTCCTGCATGCAAAAGTATTACATCAACAGGAGCAGTTCGATCTGGAGGCCTTTCTACTCATTGAACTGCACAAACAGAGTGCCGATCCGGGTTTAATTTCACGCATCAATCATTACCTGAGCAAGGCAGTTCAATCACAGAAGAGACAGCTATTACAAGCTGGAGCATTCAATCATATGCTTGGTTTTTACAGGAAAATGAGCAATCTGGATGGAGCCAATACGGACTATCAATTGATGCAAGCCATTGCTCTCATCGAGATGGGAAATACGCAACAGGCATCAACCATTCTTCAACCGCTGGTATTTGATTCAGAAGCAGGAAAGAAAGCAACATCCCTGTTGAAAAAAATCGAACAGATTCATAACTCTGATTATCAAGCCAGCATTCCACTGCAACGCTTTGGCGAACACTTTCTGGTGCCGCTATCCATCAATGGCAAAGCTCCCATTCTTTTACTATTGGATACCGGTGCATCAATCACCCTTATGCAATCGCCTACAACAGAATCCCCCTCAGAAAACGCTCTAAACACTATTACACTGCAAACAGCAAATGGTAAGATGGATGTGCCACTAACCTCTTCAAATCGGGTAAATCTCGGGCCTTTCCAACTCGATCAAATCAAAATAGCGCTCGTCACAGAGCCCGTCTCTGAACGCGCACAAGGGCTATTAGGTATGAATATACTCAAACATTTTGAATTCTTTATTGATCAACAGACACCCTCCCTGAAATTATCACCTCGCTCACCCTCGATACATAACAATAACTTATAACAACCATCAAAAAAACACGTTTGAATTTATGTGTTACGCAGACATAATGCCGAAAAATTTTTGGAGGATCACCATGAAAAAACTGTTATTGATGAGCACAGCCCTGTTATTGGCACAGGCCAGCACTGCCCAGGCTACTGAAATCGAGCCCTATGCTGGTATTGGATTAGGACTATTTGAAATGGATCCGGGTGCAAATAAAAAATCTACCTTCGGTGGTTTCGGTTTTGCGGGCGCAAACTTGCATGAATATTTCGCTGCAGAGCTTCGTGCTGGTGCAACAGGATCACAACAGCGTGAAGAACTTGCAGTCGTGCTAAGTGAAGAGTTCAAGGTTAACTGGTTTGTATCTGCATTTGCCAAGCCTAAAATTGAAGTTTCCGATGGCATTGAGCTTTATGGCCTGCTGGGTGTCACTACGATTAGTTCTAGCCATACTCCGACCGGACCAGTCATTCAAACAACAAAAAGCAGCACTGGATTAAGCTACGGTGTTGGTGGTTCCTACCGCTTCAATGATAAATTCACTGTCGGCATGGAATGGGTGCGTTATTCAACTGACGCAGATGCTGCTACCAAGAATACCACATCATATAAAGGTATGGATGTAAACGGTTTCACCACCACATTCGCTTATAACTTTTAATACTTTAGCAACCGATTGTTAATCTATCAACGGTCATCTGCTCAGGTAGATGACCGTTTTTTTTATCATTTGCGAACGCGTCTCATTACTGCAAGTGACAGCCCATAACTGTTGGTAGAGACTCTCTTGATGGAACAGAACATGCAGCAAGCTCACCACATTCTAAATTCGACCTTTGGTTATGATGACTTCCGTCACCATCAGGCAGATATTATTGAAGCCATAATCAATGGTCAGGATGTATTAACACTGATGCCTACAGGTGGTGGTAAATCCCTCTGTTACCAAATCCCCGCTCTGGTTCGAAGCGGCACCGCGATTGTGGTTTCTCCACTGATTGCGCTCATGCAGGATCAGGTGGATGCACTCAGGCAGCTCGGCATTAAGGCCGCTTTTCTAAATTCCACCCTCAAAGCAGGTGAACAACGCATCATTGAAGAACAGTTTAGAAACGGTGCTTATGATCTCATCTATCTTGCGCCTGAACGCCTGCTCAATGCATATACCCTGAACCTCATCGATCAATGCGAGATATCCCTGTTTGCCATTGATGAAGCGCATTGTGTGGCCCAATGGGGTCATGACTTCCGTAAAGAGTATCAACAGCTCTCCATGCTGCATGCGCGCTATCCTGATGTGCCACGCATCGCGCTGACTGCCACGGCAGATGCACGCACCCGCAATGAGATTATTGAACAACTGGCGTTGCAGCAGGCAAACGTATTCATCAACAGCTTTGATCGCCCCAATATTCATTATGCCATCAACGATCTGGGCAACGGTCGTGATGCACTGTGGCAGTTTATAGCACAGAACCATCCTGAAGATGCCGGTATCATCTACTGTTTAAGTCGTAAGAGTGTTGAGAGCACAGCGGAGTGGCTCAATAAAAAGGGCCGCACTGCCCTGCCCTATCATGCAGGCCTTTCTCAGGATATACGTCAGGACAACCAGCAGCGATTTCTGCGTGATGACGGTATGATTATCGTTGCCACTATCGCTTTTGGCATGGGGATCGACAAACCCGATGTACGTTTTGTCGCCCACATGAATCTACCCAAAAATATCGAATCCTATTATCAGGAGACAGGCCGAGCTGGTCGTGATGGTCTGCCCTCGAATGCCTGGATGAATTACGGCCTTAAAGATGTAATCAATCTGCGCCTGTTCACCCAAAACAGTGATGCCGATGAACTGTTCAAACGCATGATGCTGCAAAAGACCGATGCCATGCTGGGCCTGTGTGAGTTGACCGGTTGCAGACGCAAAGCGCTGCTGGCCTATTTCGGTGAAGAACTGGAGCAACCTTGCGGCAATTGCGATAACTGTATCAATCCACCTGAAACATGGGATGCGACCATTGCCACACAAAAGATACTATCCTGCATCTACCGTACCAAGGAACGCTTTGGCAGCCAATATATTATCGATATTCTGCTCGGTAAAGATGATGAGCGCATCAAATCCAATGCCCATGATCAACTGAGTACCTTCAGTATCGGCCATGAATATAGCAACCCGGAATGGCGTGGCATTTTCCGACAACTGATTGCGCACGGATATCTGGCCACCGATGTGGAAGGTTATGGTGTACTAAAACTGACTCCAAAAGCGTGGCCATTGCTTAAACGCAGTGCCACCCCGCACACGGTGATGTTAAGAAAACTGCGCAAAGCAAACAAAGATAAGAAAAAACGCATCAGCACATCATCGAATGCCGCTACCCGCCGCTCTGCTCAGGGTTTGTCGACTCAAGATCAGGGGCTTTTTGAACAACTGCGGCAATTGCGCAGCACCTTAGCCAAAGAACAGAACGTACCACCCTACGTGATTTTCCCGGACAGAACACTGCTAGAGATGGTCATCGCCAAACCCACAAACAAAACCCAAATGCTGGATATTTCAGGCATTGGTGAACTGAAATTAAGTCGCTACGGTGAACCTTTTCTAAACAGGCTCACACAGGATTAAGGCATGGCACTGCAAAGTGTCAAGACAGTTTTTTATCAATCCTTATTCTTGAATCTTGGTCACTCGTACCTTAGTGCTTCAGCAGGAGGCACACTGGCGGCGCGCCAGGCAGGGTAAAAGGTTGCCAACACCCCCATAATCAAGCTCACGACAACAATCGTTGCCACTGAAACCGGGTCAATGGCCGAAGGGATATGATCAATATAGTAGACATCACCGGGCATAAATTTCACCCCTAAGATAGCTTCAACCCATGCCAGCAAGGTGTCCAGCTTCCAGGCCAGTAACAGACCTAAAGAAGCGCCTACAAGCGTGCCTATGCCGCTGAGCAGCGTGCCCATCAACAAAAAGATGCGCATGATTGAAGCATGTGTCGCACCAACAGTTTTCAAGATGGCAATCTCTTTACGCCGCTCCATCACCACCATCACCAGTGATGCCACCATATTAAACACTGCAACCAACACAATCAGGGATAAAATTACCCCCATCGCAATACGTTCTGTTTTCATAGCCTGAAAAAATGAACGGTGGCGATGTTGCCAGTCAGTTACCCAGGCCCCCATAGGCAATCTCTTACGGGCCTGATCCGACACTTGACTGGCCAGCTCTTTTTTATGCAAAAACACTTCGAGGCCAGTTACACCGTCACCCATTTTATTCAGGCGCTGAATCGCTGCTAGTGGCGTGACCATCATTCCAACATCATATTCATAAAACCCTGAATCAAAGATACCCACCAACTCAAATGCACGCATACGTGGCACCGCACCTGAAGGACTAATGCCTCCCGATGGTGACATCAAACGCACCCGATCACCCACACCCACACCTAACTTTTTAGCCAGACTCTTGCCCATGACCAGTTGAAACGGTGAGGCGTCGTCGTTCACAAAACGGCCTTGAACGATATGCTGAGCAATATCATCACTGCGGCTCACATCCACGCCCTTCAATATACCACCTTGAGCCCTTGAACCATAAGAGGCCAGAACCTGGGCAGAGATATAGGGGGCAGCGCGCTCTACACCTTTAATTTTTTCAGTTTCAACCAGCCAACTGCGCCAATCAGTCAACACATCACCGGGCCCCTGAATATCAACATGCGATGAAAAACCCAGAATTTTATCCCGAATTTCTACAGCTGCACCGTTCATTACAGATAACACCACAATCAAAGTCATCACGCCAATAGCAATACCGGCACCTGAGCTCCAACTGATCAGAGATACAAATTTTTCACTGCGCCTGGAGCGTAAATAGCGCCTCGCCAACATCCATTCATACGAACGAAATAATCCCTGATTCACAAGCACCCACCTATTGAAAACATGTTTTCCACAATATCGATCGAGCTATTAGCTCAAGTAACGGAAATACATATAGGTATGTGCAATAGCAATGGAGATAAGCATCAGACCAAAAGCGTGTTTCATAAACACCAGGAACTGAATGGGGTGACCGGCACGCTGCGCAAATCCAGCCACGATCAGATTGGCCGATGCACCGATCAAGGAACCATTACCACCCAGACATGCGCCCAAAGCCAGTGCCCACCACAATGGTACTATCGCTTCAGGGCCACCAAATGTCGGCGCCATGCTCTGAATTAACGGAATCATCGTTGCAACAAACGGAATATTATCAATCAATGCAGAGGCAATGGCTGACACCCACAACACGGCGCCCACCGTAGCATTGAAATCACCACCGGTAAGCTCAAGTGTTTGGGTTGCCAGCATTTCAATCACACCGGTATGTTCAACACCGGTCACTACAATAAACAGGCCAACGAAGAAAAAGATCGTTGTCCACTCCACGTCGGCCATAATATTTTCATAGGCATGATCTTTATCATGCAAAGGCTGACCAAACGTCTGCAATAACAACAGTATCGCAGCACCAAACATGGCAATCGTTGCAGGCTCCAGATGGAAACTGTGTGCAACCGTAAAACCGACAATGACCAAAAACAGTACTGCCAAACTCTTCTTTAACAGTGGCACATCTTTAATCGCTTCATTTTCGTCAAAACGCATGACCAGAGCTTTGTTCTCTTCTGAAGCATGCAGGTCACGACCGAACATAAACCAGATCGCCGCAATCATAACAACAAAAATAACCGGCGTAATTGGTGTCAGATTCAATAAGAAGTCAGTAAAACTTAAGTTGGCTGCTGAACCGATCATAATATTGGGGGGGTCACCGATCAGCGTTGCAGTACCACCAACATTGGAAGCCAGAATCTGGGCAAACAGATAGGGATATGGACGCACACCAAGCGCATCAGTGATCAAAAGTGTCACCGGCGCAATCAGCAGCACAGTGGTCACATTATCAAGGAAGGCAGAAAATACAGCGGTCACAATGGAGAGCATGACCAGAATACCCCAGGGGCTTCCCTTCACAGCCTTGGCTGCTTTAATCGCCACATACTGGAACATGCCAGTTTTTTGGCTGATGGCGACAATAACCATCATGCCGGTCAACAATCCAATGGTGTTAAAATCAACCCCGGCGATTGCCTGTTGCTGGGTAATCACACCACAGAGAATCATTAAACCGGCACCAATCAAAGACAGTACAGCGCGATTGAATTTCTCGGCCATAATGAAGGCGTATACAACCAACAATATGGACACGGCCACCCATGTGGGATCCAGGCCAAATATTACTGAAGCAGCGTGCTCTGTTGTATTATGCATCGTCATGCCCCGTTCTAATGCGATCTAAAACATCACCGGCAGATACAATACCAAGCAGACAATTATCAGCATCAACAACAGCTGCATACTCATGTTTGGTAAAGGTTATCATCGCAGCAGCAACCGATAACAATGACTCTTCCCGATTCACCAATAGCGGGTTTTCATCCATCACATCCGTCACTTTCAAATCAGATATTTCACGGTAATGACGACGCAGAATGCCAATATCAGGCGCATAGGAAATCTGATTCAAGTCACCTGCCACGATATAAGATGGAACAACTTTTTCCAGAATGGAAAATGTAGATACCACACCTACAATCACCTTCTGATGATTCAGAACAGGGATCATGCGCAATTTAGCATCACGCATGCGCTCCAATATCAAGTCCACTGTATCATCAACTTTCGCAGTCACTACATTTGTGACCATGACATTTTCAGCGATCATAAACCCTCCGGATTAACTTTATTCAGGTCTCATATGAGGAAACAGCAACACATCACGAATCGAGTGCTGCCCTGTCAACATCATCACCAATCGATCCACACCAATGCCGACACCAGCAGCAGGAGGCATGCCAAATTCTAAGGCTCGCAAGTAATCCTCATCCACACCCGTCGCTTCCGCATCGCCGGCCGCCTTGGCCTGCGCCTGAGCAACAAAACGGGCACGCTGATCATCCGGATCATTGAGTTCAGAGAATCCATTGGCGATTTCACGGCCAGCCACAAACAACTCAAAGCGATCGGTAACCGATTCCTCTTCATTGTTGCGACGCGCCAACGGGGATACATCTACCGGATAATGCGTAATGAATGTTGGTTGCGACAATTCAGGTTCCACCAGCTCTTCAAACAGAGCCAGCAAATAATGCCCTGCTTTCCAGGTAATTAAGGGCTTAATATCCGGAATTTCCTGCAGACAGACCGTAGCCAACAGCGCTTTATCATTAGCATGACCACGCAGATCAGGACGTTTTTCAAATACTGCCTCATCCATACGTATGCGTTTAAAGGGCTCAGTCAGGTCAATATTCACGCCTTCCCACTCCGCTTCTGTCATACCAAGACCTGCTGCAATATCACGAATCAACGCTTCAGTGGTATCCATCGCATCGGTGAAATCAGCATATGACTGATAAAACTCAACCATGGTAAATTCCGGGTTATGTGTGGCATCCAGACCTTCATTGCGGAAGTTGCGATTGATTTCAAACACACGCTCAAAACCACCCACCAGTAGTCGTTTCAGGTACAACTCTGGCGCAATACGCAGGAACAGTTCCATATCCAGAGCATTATGGTGTGTTGTAAACGGACGCGCTGCAGCTCCACCGGGCTGCGATTGCAGCATGGGTGTCTCTACTTCGATAAAGTCTCGCGTTTCCAAACCACTGCGCAACAGCGAAATGACTTTGGATCGTGTTTTAAATGTCTGACGTGATTCCGGTGTCACCATCAGGTCGACATAGCGTTGACGATATCGTGTTTCAATATCACTCAGACCATGCCATTTTTCCGGCAATGGACGTAAACACTTGCTTACCATCTCAATGGATGAAACGCGCACAGAGAGCTCACCAGTCCTGGTGCGGAAAATCACACCTTCAGCACCAACGATATCACCCAAATCCCACTTCTTGGTCGGATTATAGATCTCAGCACCGCCAATCTCATCGCGATTCAAAAACAGCTGGATCTGATCCGAGCCATCCTGAATTTTAATGAAGCTCGATTTACCCATCACACGGTGGGCCATGATGCGGCCTGCAACGCGGACAGCATGCGCCAGCTCAGCTAACTGATCGCTATCATGTTCAGCATGACTGGCGTGGATATCAGCGGTCGAATGATCTCTACGCCAAGTATTCGGATAAGCCTGACCAGCATCACGAATGCGGCCCAGCTTTTCCCGACGCACCCGTATCTGCTCAGAATCCTGTGGTGCGGACAGCTGCGCTACAAATGCCTGTTCGTCTGTTTTAGAAGTGGTTGAGTCCAAAGCGTTATCAGTCATTATTTAACGGCTGTGCAGATCCAGATCAGAAAAGAAAAATGCGATTTCAGTCGCAGCATTTTCTTCTGAATCAGAACCATGAACGGCATTGGCATCAATAGAATCAGCATGGTCAGCACGGATAGTGCCAGCTTCTGCTTCTTTCGGATTGGTTGCGCCCATCAACTGACGGTTCAATGTAACAGCGTTTTTACCTTCCAGAGCCATGGCCAAAATTGGGCCTGAGCTCATGAATTCACACAAGTCTGGGAAAAATGGACGTTCAGCATGAACTGCGTAAAAACGACCTGCTTCTACAGCAGACAGATGTGTCAGGTTTGTAGCGATCACTGAAAGGCCGTTTTCTTCAAAACGGCGAATAATGTCCCCAACAACATTTTTTGCGACTGCATCTGGTTTAATAATGGATAGTGTACGTTGAACTGGCATTGAAGGTTCCCCTATTCTCACTCATAATGATAACTACGCAGCATTCCGCTGCGGAGCGGCATACTAACCAAGTTACAAGGAAAGAACACCCACCCAGACATCATTTCAGAGAAATGTAATCAGGTATTGAACAGCAAGGCTTTGCTACGCATAGTTCATCGCCATCAAAGCCATTACGAGGTTGAACATGATACAACAGACCACCATGCAACGCACTCCCGCCACATCAGGCCAATCAGTTCAGGCTCAAACACTGGTCAGCGCCCTGCAGCAACGCTTCACCCATGGTCTGGAAGCACTGTCGCGCGACTTAGGCACTGAGCAAACCTTCCATGCGGTTGAATGGTTGCGTGATAACGGTTCGCACGGTGGCGGCATCCGTTATGAAACAGCTGATGGCCCACTGTTTGGACGTGGTTCAGTCAATGTTTCACAAGTGCATTATGATGATAACCCAGCCAAACAGCTTGCTTCAGCCACAGCTATCTCTACCATCATTCATCCCTGCCACCCGGCTGCACCGTCTGTTCACATTCACCTGAGCTGGACCGAAATGAGAAATGGCAAGGGTTACTGGCGCATCATGGCTGATCTCAACCCATCGCATGAAAACCCCGAAGCCACCGCACAGTATTTTGATGCACTCAAAAAAGCAGCGCCTGCTCAATTTGACGAAGCCGTTGCACAAGGTGAACGTTATTTCTTTATTCCAGCCTTAGGGCGTCACCGTGGTTACGCCCACTTCTATCTGGAAGCCTACAACAGTGGTGATGCAGAAGCTGACCTCGATCTGGTAACGACAGTTGGTGAAGCAGCGATTGATACCTATCTCGACATTCTCAGAGATGCCCTGACTGATGCTGATGCGCCAACTGCGAAACAACAGAGCACCCAACTGGCTTATCACACACTTTATTTCTTCCAGGTGCTCACCCTTGATCGCGGCACCACCTCAGGTCTGCTCGTGCATAACCAAAATGACATCGGCATCTTAGGCTCCATCCCAGCACATGTAGACCGGGACCTGTTAAGCTCCTGGCTTCCAAACATGCCGCAGCCACAAGACCAACTACTCAATGCCCTCATTACGGCTCTACCTGCCCATTCACCAAGCCTGGTTGATGAAGCGGTTAAACAACGTCTGGCCAACGTAGTGCGCGAGCACTACACCTCCCACCCCGGCGCCCTAGCCCTGCAAGCCAGTGGTGATGTCATCCCCCCAACAGTAAACAATCATCGCTAAATCATAATCTGTAATTCAATTTAACCTCCCTCTATCACAGTCTACAATATGTTCGGGAAAAGCGGGGCGTACAGCACCTTTGGATGAAAAGGTGGCGTTTCTCTACTTTTGTCTAAAATGCCTGACCTGTTCCCAGATAAAAGCGCCAGCGTTTAGTGGAAACACCATAAGCCACATCGCCAC
>CAYZJL010000047.1:0-13155 GCA_964478615.1 uncultured Zetaproteobacteria bacterium | reverse complement strand
CCAAACGATAGCCTATTCCTACGGGTTACCCACACAGATTCGTGAAGCGCCACATTTTCTAATAAAGGTTCTGTTAAAGCTTTTCCTTACGACTTTAATGGTCACGGAATTCAAAAGAATCAGGGCAACAATATTCATCTAATTGATGAGGATACTTTTCTTGCCAAAGAGAAGATTCAAGACAGGCCCTCCATCATAAGTCAGATTGTGGTTTGGGTTATATTTCTTTTCCTTATCGTCGTTGTGGTTCGAGCATGTGGAATTTCCGGGAGTTCTGGCAATGCCTATAAATGTGAGAAAGAGGCTGCAATGTTTTCTAGTGCGGCTGCTCGGTCAGGGAATGATTTTGCCGATGGTTCTCCTGGAGAGATATACAATCAAAAATATAAGGAATGTATGGAACGCTGAAGGAGAGAGTTGTTCTCTATGCTAAAGCAAGCAAGAGCATCTCAGTCCATTGGTGCCCAGTTTTGCCCGGACTGGGGATCTAGATAGGGAAATCGGGTAGAGTAGAGGGTAAATCAGGGACAGTATATTCATTCATTGCTCTTTCCTTTTTCCCCTGTTTTAATGGTCGTAAAACCTTACCCAGTTTCAATTCTATGGTTGGTCATCAGGCAGTATGCCCAAATATCCGTTCTACATTGATGACAAAACTCTGCAACTACATTGAGCTTTTAGATGCCGCGTGAAGTTTGAGCATTAATTTAACCTGTGCCAAAGGTATATCCAGACGATCGGCAATTGCCTCTTCTGATTCACCCTCACGTTGCATGCGCAAGATCATGGTTGCCTGGGTGCTGTTCTGTGGTGGAAGATAGTGTTGTTGCGTTAGCTCTTCAGCCTTGGCCGGAGCCTGATATTCGGCTCGTTTCTGTTTTACAGGTTCAGCAGGTTTGGCAGTAGATGTTTGCTCTTGCTGCTTCAACTGTTCAATCGCATTGGTTGCAAGCGATAGATGCATGCTAGCTTCTTCCAGTTGCTGGGCAGTACCAATCAATAGCTGCTCCATCTTCATTTGCCGCTTACTGTTGCGATACCATATCAACCACAAGCAAAAGAGCCCGACAAGCAATGTCACATCAATGATCAAACCAAGCCATTCATTTAGAAACTGGGTTAATACATCCATCATCTAAGCAAGGCCCATCAGGGAACGTAATCGAAGCACCATCTGTGAGTGTAACTGGGATATGCGGGATTCGGTTAAGCCCAGAATCAGGGCAATTTCTTTCATTGTTAATTCCTCATAATAATAGAGCGTAATCAATACATTCTCACGCGTAGGCAGCGCACCAATCGCATCTGCCAGCTGCTGCACAAATTCTGTCATGGTGTTTTGAGATTCCGGTGTAAGCAATGGATCGGCTTCCAATGTTTCAAGAACACTAAATTCATCACCATCACTATTATGCATGGGAATATCATCAAAATGGATCACTGACATATAACGCACCTGATTCAGCCGCTCACGATAATCGCCCAGCTTAATACCCAGATGATCGGCAATCTCCTGCTCTTCAGCAGGCCTGCCATAGAGCTGCTCCAGCTCCATAAAAGCACCCTGCATCTCTTTGGCATGATCTCTGAGCCCGCGCGGCATCCAATCGTAAGCTCTAAGGTAATCAATCATGGAACCACGCACTCGATAAGAGACAAACGTCTTAAACTGAACCTCCCGACTGTGATCAAAGCGTTGGGCTCCATCCAATAGACCAAGCACTCCAGCGTTGACCAAATCTCCCAACTCAATGGAATCGGGCGTACGGCGCATCAGTTGATCAGCGTGATAGCGCACCAGAGGCAAATACTCTTCCAGCAACTCATCCGGTGTTGGTGGAAGATTGTATTGGGGTAACGTGCTCATCAGTTTGCATCCGGATGCTCAGAATGGTGATCTGATTTTGAGGGTAACAATTGATTCAACCAGGCTAGCATTACCCCCATCCAGGCACCGGCAGAGGTAAGAATAAACATACGAAACAGGGCATCACTAACCGTAATGTTTTGGATAAGGCAGATGGCCGCTCCAAACAACAGCCCAATCAAAGCACCTGAGATCGCAGCATGCGTTGGTTTCATCACAAAGCCCTCTGCGTCTGTAATGGGCTATTCACCGCACCCTCATCGGCCTCATCATCCAGCCCTGCCGATAGCGTATGCTCCCAGAAAAACTGCAAGCCTCCCGAACGTGAGGCATCCCTCGGACGACTTAACACATGATCAAATAGCCTATCCAGATACGGGCGTAAAGCGGGATCATTATCATTCAACAAACGCTGCTGTTGAATAGCCTTGCGTACAGATGGATGTTGCGGCACATGGCCAATATAATCCAGGTACACATCAAGATAACGGTCGGTGACAGAAAGCAGACGTTTGAAGGTGATATGCCCATCAATTTCATCCGTTTGATTAATCAACACCATAAACCTGCGTACACCACGCTGCTGGGATAACACCTTAATCAGCGCATAAGCATCGGTTAACGAGGTCGGGTCAGGCGTTAATACCACCAGTGCAGTTTCTGCAGCCGAGGCAAAATAGAGTACATTATCTCCAATACCTGCAGCAGTATCGATAAGAATCAAATCGTAATGTTCGCCGGCTTCACGCAAACTATCGAGAATAGTTTGTTGCTCAGATACATTTAAACTGGTCAGCTCATACAAACCACTGCCACCAGGCAACAGATCAAAATCCTGTGGACAATGCACAATCAAATCCTTTAATGGCTCCGCACCGGTTAACAGATTACGCATCGTACCTGAAGCGTGAATGCCCAACATCACATCAACATTTGCCAAGCCCAGATCAGCATCAATGAGTAACACACGCAGGCCTGCTTTGGCAGCATGGGCAGCCAAATGAACAGACATGAATGTTTTACCAACACCACCTTTACCACTACTGATGGATATCACACGCGGTGAAACAATGCGATGGGGTTTGTTCATCACAGTCGAAGCATCTTCAGCCTGAGCAATGCCCCCCTGATCATGAGCAGACAAGCCACCGGCAAGCTGAGAACTCATAGCGCCATCACTCATAAGCCGCTTCTCTATAATATTTACTGAGCAGAGTGGTCAAAGCTGTCGCATTCAGCCAACCCATCTGCTCAGGTACTTCAGGACCAAAACTGCAATAACTCATTGGCAATCCTGATGCCATCGACCAGTTAACGATTTTCCCTGGTTTTTGTGTTTCATCCAACTTGGAAAATGCGATATCGGTCATCTCTGATGTCACTGCGTGTTTGAGTTGCTGCATACCATCCTCCTCATCCATATTGGCAGGGAGCATTAAAAAACGACGCTGTGACACATCTTTTGGCAATCGTTGGGAAAGTGCTTCCCATATTTCACCTTGCCGTTTCAAGCCTGTATCACGCTGAGGGCTCCAGCCTTCAGTGTCTATTAGCATGAGTTGTGCCGTTTGAGTCTGAGCAATCACTTTTTCTACATCTGCAGCTTTCCTGAGCGGATGAAATGGTACGCCAAGCGTACTGGCATAAGCCCTTAAGGAGTCCAAACCACCCATACGTTCAGTGTCGCAGGATAGCAATGCAACACGAATCCCCTTCATACTGTAATGCGCTGCAAGCTTAGCTACCAACGTGCTTTTACCGCTGCCGGATGGCCCTGAAAAAATCAGCGCACTATGCTCTTTGGCTGGACTAATACGATTTGCCCAGCCTATACTTTTACTTCCAAGTGGCCTTTTTTGACTAAAATCAGCCGCCATGTCAAAGGCATGACTGCCGCATACACCAATCTTAAGCAGGTGATCAAAGGCCTCCTGCTCAGCACCACTGCCTAATGCCTGACGCAAATTGGACGACTCGGCATGACCCAAACCCGCTACAATACGCTCAAGCCTGGCTAATGCCGCATCTGTGTTTTTCGACGGTGTTTGTCCATCTTTAGATTTCTGCACGGATGCTGCCGTTGCGCTCTCTTCTGCCACATTTTGAGCTGGACGAGGTCTAGGCTCTGGTTCACTGATTTGATCCAGCGCAGCATGAACATGCCACACCATATCGCCATTGCCTTCCTGAATCTTCTGACGATCAAGAATCAGCGCTTCTGGCCCCATATTCTGGCGCACTTTGGCCAGCGCCTCATGCAGGTGAGGGGCAGTAAATACTTTAATGCGCATCGTATAAACTCACTTTTGCCAAGGACTGTATATCGGTTTGCGGTGGTATTTCAACAATCGATAAGACCACAATACGCGTCATAATTTTGCGCAGTGCAAATGACAACGGACCACGCAATTGCGGCGTTGTCAGCACCACCGGCATATCCACATCATATTGGCTGGATACTTCATTCAAGCGTGAAACAAAACGCTGCCATTCAGCCATATCCAGAGGTAATGACCAACCGGGCTGCTGATTTAATTTATCCATCATACGCTGCTCCAATTCTCCATCCAACATAAACACTGACAGCTCCCCTTGTGCATTGAGATAGCGCTGCGTGATGGTTCGACCCAGCCGTTCACGCACTTTTTCAACCAGATCCGTCAAACTTAATTGCTGACCTGCATGGTCAGACAGGGCTTCCAGAATCAACATCAGATCACGGATAGGCACCCATTCTGACAACAGACGCTGCAACACATTCTGTAACAATCCGGGTGTAACCTGTGAAGGCACGATCTCTTCCACCACTTTAGGGTGACGCTTGGAAAACTTATCCAGCAACTCGTGCACCTGGGTTCTATCCAGCATGTCAGCTGCCTGTGCACGCAACAGCTCGGTGATATGGGTAATAACCACTGTTGATGGCTCCACCACAGTATAACCGGAGAGCTCAGCCTGTTGTCGTTTATCTTCAGTAATCCACAATGCAGGCAGACCAAAAGCAGGCTCTTGCGTCGCTACACCTTCAATAGCAGGGCCAATAATCTGACTTTCCAAGGCCAGCAGATTACGTGGGCGAATCTCCCCTTTACCAACCACGGCACCACGAATCAAAATTTGATAATCGGAGACCCCGAGCTGCAAATTATCCTTGATATGCACTGGTGGCAGCACAAAACCGATCTCCTGTGTAATCTGACGACGTACTTTTTTCATACGATCCAGCAAATTTCCTTCACGGCTGTTCTCCACCATATCAATCAGGCCATAACCGATCTCAAGACGAATGGGATCTTCTATCAGCAGATCATCAAGCAGATCATCTTGTGATGGCTCTTCTACCGGAGCCACCTCTTCAGCCACAGGTTGCATCAATTTCTCCTGCTCCCCAAGATGCAGATACCAACCGCTCGCCCCCAGACCAAGCGCCAGCATCATAAATGGAATAAACGGCAAGCCCGGCACAAAGCTCATCATAAAAAGTGCCCCACTGGCAACCCAGTGTACTTTAGGGTATTGGGTAAACTGCTCTTTCAATTCGATTGGCAGCGCCACATTTCCACTGGCCCGTGTAATGATGATACCGGCGGCAGTAGAGATCACTAAGGCGGGGATTTGTGACACTAAACCATCACCCACCGTCAAAAGGCTGAATACTGACATCGCATCACCAGCCGCCATATCATACTGCATCACACCAATCACCAGACCACCGATAAGGTTAATCATCGTAATAATCAGGCCGGCTACCGCATCGCCACGCACAAACTTGGAGGCACCATCCATGGCTCCATAAAACTCAGCTTCACGGGAAACCTCTTCACGACGTTTACGCGCCGTTGCTTCATCAATCAGCCCGGCATTCATATCCGCATCAATAGCCATCTGTTTGCCAGGCATAGCGTCCAGCGTAAAACGCGCCGCAACTTCGGCAATTCGAGTCGATCCTTTGGTAATAACAATGAAATTGATTAACACCAGAATAATGAAAATAATCAGGCCTACTACAGTATTACCGCCCACAACAAATTGGCCAAAGCCTTCAATAACATGCCCTGCTGCTGCTGGCCCCTCCTGCCCATGCAATAAAATCAAACGGGTGGTGGCAACATTTAATGACAAGCGAAACAGTGTTGTTAACAATAATAGTGAAGGAAACACTGAGAAATCTAACGGTTTGGTGACATAGATAGAGGTCAATAGAATCAATATACCCATGGTGATGTTGGCGGCTAATAATACATCCATCAACCAGGTGGGCAGAGGAACCATCATCACCAGTAGAATACCGAGTACGGCAATAGCCAGAATAATGTCTGGCTGGTTACCGATACGCTGCAATTTCATGACTGCAGTTGATTGCATGGGTGATGCTCCTCTGTTTTTATGCAAATCATCCTGATATATATGATGACGGCTCGCTTAGTGTTGCTTTAATTTAAAGATTTCTGCCAAAATAATGGCAATGGCTTCGAACAGTTCTTCCGGGATTTCATCGCCAACCTCTACATGCTTAAACAAGGATCTTGCCAAAGGTTTGTTTTCACGCAGAGGAATGCTGTTTTCTCTTGCCACTTCTCTGATTTTGGCGGCGATATGACCCTTTCCTTTTGCCAGGACACGCGGCGCACCAAGTCCGCCCGGCTCATAGGCCAGCGCCACAGCAAGACGTGTCGGGTTGGTGATCACCACATCAGCTTTGGGTACATCCGCCATCATACGGTTTTGAGCCTGCTGCATTTGAACCTGGCGAATTTTTGCCTTCAGTTGTGGATCACCTTCCATCTCTTTATGCTCATTGCGCACTTCCTTTTTCGACATACGCATTGATTTCATATGTTCGTAGCGTTGATATAGTACATCGGCCAAAGCGATAAATGTAAAAATAATCGCCGCCAGGGTCACGATCTTAACACCTCCATCCACCATCAATGCCGCGATATCGGAGGGGTCATGCAGTGCCGCCTGTAATATCTCAGGATAAAGATCAGAGACAATAATCCCACACGCCGAACCTATTACGACAAGCTTGAGTATCGATTTCACAAACTCTGCCAATGATTTGCTTGAAAAAAGGCGTTTCACCCCTTTCATCGGACTCACTTTTTCCAATTTCGGTTTGAGTGTCTCAAAGGTGAAAACAGGACCACTTACTGCTACTGTGACCAACATACCAAGCAATACAACCGGAATAATAATGGGCAAAGCCACCATCGCTATATCTGCGCCTGTAGCCATCATCAAGGCCTGTACACCTTCACCAGTCGGCTCCATTTTAGCTTTACCTGACAAGTAGTGTGTCATCATGCGCATTAGTACTTCGCCCCACCATGAAGCTAGGCCGGTAACCACCACGAGGCTGATAACAACAAACGATATCGCTGTTGAAGGCTCTTTACTGCTAGGTACTTGCCCCTTCTTGCGCCCATCCTCCAGCCGCTTGTCGGAGGCCTCTTCAGTTTGTTGGCTCTTGTCCTGATCGTCAGACATAAACGGCTAAAGCGTCAAAAAACAGACACTCATTCTCCGGTTTCAGATTGCTCACTTTTTCTACCAACATGAACGCTTATTGCTCCTGATTGCCGCTGTTGATGCATACATGCATGCAACAGAGCAACTCCATCTTGAGACCTGCAATTAAGAGGCCAAAGCAATGAAAATGAGAAATCGTTGTTCATAGGTGTACTCAATGGGCTATGCATTGTTGAGGGGCGTAATTTACATAATCGTTAGGTTTTTTGAGTTTCACTATCATTATTCAGCTAAGTGACGTAAACGCTCCCCCAAATCACTCAAGCTAACCTGCTCTTCTGCCGCACCGATTTTCACCGCCACGCCGGGCATACCCCAGACCACAGAGCTATCCCTGTCCTGCGCAATGGTTCTGGCACCGACTTCGCGCATTTTTTTCAGACCGGTCGCGCCATCATCCCCCATGCCGGTCATCAATGCGCCGACAGCTTTTGAACCGGCATATTTAGCTACCGAATCAAACAACTCACTCACCGACGGACAGTGTCCACTCACCCGCTGTTTACCCCCGATGCGACAAATATAACCCACCCCATTGCGCTCGAGGGTAAAGTGCTCATCACCTGCACCAACATAAATATGCCCCTTACAAATCGCCATGCCATCCTCAGCCGAGACCACGCGCATGCATGCAGACCTATCCAGCCCATCAATAAAGGAGGCAGCAAACGGCTTGGGAATATGCTGGACAATCAGCACAGCATTCATCTCGACAGGAAACTTACTGATCACATGGCGCAGTGCTTCTGTGCCGCCAGTAGACGCGCCAATTGCAACCAGCGTATCCCGTAGTGGCTGATGCCTAACTACGCTGTTACTAACACTGGCAGCCTGGGGCTTTGTTACAGATGGACGCGCAAGTGCAACAGATGAGGAGAGCATAGGTAAACGGCTGGCTGTAGCAGAAAACTGTTGCACGGTTCGCTTGATATGCTGGATTAACTTGTCGCAAAAATAGTGGTTCTGCGCTGTAATGCCCTCAACTGGTTTCACCAGCAATGATGCAAAACCCGCCCGCATCGCCTTGCGTTCGCCATCGGAATTTGGCAATCTACTTTTGCTCAGCAGTACTACCGGCACAGGAGCAGTTTCAAGCATCTGATGTAAAAACAGCCCCACAGCATCACTCTCCTGCACCACATCCAGCAGTAGCACATCCGGCTTGCGCATCTTCAGCTGCATACGTGCCTGCATCACATTGGATGCAATGCCCACAACATGCACCTCATCAACGACGTTAAGCATGCTGAGCATTGTCTGCCTGGCTTTCGGGTCTGATTCAATAAGCAATACTTTATATATACTCAAATTCACCTCTTTTTATCCAAGGCTTCATTGCCAACTTGCAATCATCCATGATTGCCGCTTCTAACGCACATGATCTACTGCAGATTACAATCAGTGAAATTGTTACAGTTCCGATCAGGCAAGATCAAACTCCATCACGCAACTGAGTTTGTTGCGCATATCAGGAAAATTGATTGGCTTGGAGACAAAGTCCGACGCCATTACCGACACCGCACAATCCATAGCAGCCGCCCCTTCCAGGGCTGTAATCATAAAGATCGGCAGCGCTTCACCTCCCGGTAATGAACGAATCATTTCACATGCCGCAAAACCATCCATTTCCGGCATATCACCATCCAACATGATCATAGCCGGATGCTGCTCCTCAAATGCTCTGACTGCCTGTTCACCGTCTTCAACAGTAACAACAACGTAGCCATTGGCCTCGAAAAACTGTTTCAGCATCACACAAAACATCGGATCATCATCAGCAACCAGTACAGTCGCGCCCTTCTCAATTAAATGCATACTATTCATTATAGCACCTTTTTTTCATAATATAGATTCCCCAATTCGTGTTCATTCGTGAAATTCGTGGATAACGCTTTTGACTAACGTATCTCCTCCACCCATGCTGCAGTCAGCCCCTGTTGCACTGCCTCGACTGCCTGCCTGAATGTGTCAAACAGAGCACTGGCTGCTTCGAAATCGTCACACTGCCCCAGTTGTTCCAACTGAAAACAGATCTCACCCAATGGCGTCGCCGCCACCGAACGACTGGCCCCTTTCAGGCGATGGCCGCAGCGCCGCAGTGCATCCCCATCAGCGCTATCAATGGCCTGTCTGATGGCATCAATCTGCCCCGGCAATTCATGCAGATAGGTATCAATAATCATGCCAATTCCAAAGCCCATATCCGAGCGTAACTGGCGCAGTTCATTCGCGTTAACGACATCTGCATGGGGGTCGTCAACCAAACCACCGGCCTCTTCATGCGTAGATATCACCGTTTCAGCCATGATATCGGACATCACTTCACCGCCTTTCGCTCCCCCTTCTGGCAACCATTCCACCAGCATCTCTCGCAGCGCCGCTCCGGTCAGCGGTTTGTTCATATGCGCATCCATGCCCGCTTCGCGGCTGCGTTGCTTATCTGCCTCCAGCGCATGCGCAGTCAAAGCAATGATCGGCACATGAGTGCCCTGCTCCGACAACACCTCTATTTCCCGGATTTGACGGGTTGCGCTGATGCCATCGCGTTTAGGCATCTGCACATCCATCAAAATCAAATCATACTGTTTCTCCGCATACATGCTCAGCGCCTCTACCCCGTCATGTGCTGCATCGACATGCACAAAGCCCTGATTTTCGAGCATGCCCATAGCCACCTGCCTGTTCACGGCATTATCTTCGGCCAACAGAATGCGTTCACTACGCTGCTTATGGCTGATTACCGGCGCATGGCGCAATCGGCGCTGGCGCACGCCCATCACATCCAGCACCGTTTCAAACAGCGAATAGACATAGACCGGCTTGCGTATAAACCCATCCAGCCCATATTTCTCACGCAATTTCGCATCGAAGGTCATATCCAGCGTCGTGGTCATAATCACTTTCGTCGACGCCAACTCCGGCATATCCCTGATCACCCGTGCCAGGGCCATGCCATCCATACCCTCATCAATCTGCTTATCAATCAAAACCAGGTCATACGGCTGACCAGCCTCGAGCATTTCCTGCAACAGCTTCAGCGCACCTTGCGCACAGCCACAACGATCACAAGCTGTCCCCCAGCCCGTAAACAACCCATCCAACATGGCCTGATTATTAGCGTTATCATCCACCACCAGCACGCGCCACAGAGCAAACCGGTCGGCAAAATGATGCGGTCCATCTGTGACTACATCCGATTTATCCAGCTCCAGATCGAAGTAAAAACGCGCCCCCGTGCCGACATCGCTTTGCACTGCAATCTCTCCTCCCATCATCGACACAAGGCGCTTCACAATCGCCAAACCAAGGCCCGTGCCGCCATGTTTGCGGGTGTCGGTGCCATCGGCCTGGGTAAATTCTTCAAACAGCCGTTTTTGATCCGGTGCCGAAATGCCACGTCCGCTATCGTCAACCTGAAAGCGGATTCGCACTGCCGACACTGTTTCAGCAAGCAGGTCGACTGCAATGATGATCTCTCCCTGCTCAGTAAATTTTACCGCATTGGAGAGCAAATTCAGCATCACCTGATGTAGACGATCTGAATCGCCAATTAATAGCTGAGGAAGGTTCGGGATACCTCTGGCAATCAATTCCAGCCGTGACTCATCCGCATTGACCTGACGGGCAAACAGATTGGCCACATGCTCAATCACTTCATTGGGATTAAAATCCACCCGTTTCATCTCCATCTGTCCGGCTTCGATCTTGGAAAAATCGAGAATATCATTGAGAATTGTCAGCAATGCCTGTCCCGATGACTGGATGATTTCCAGACGCCCGCGTTGTTCAGGGTACATTTTGTCAGCCAGCACCAGTTCAGTCAGCCCCAGAATGCCATTGAGCGGCGTACGAATTTCATGGCTCATGGTGGCAAGAAACTGACTCTTGGCCATAGCCGCCTGCTCTGACCTCTGCACCGCCTGCTCAAGTTTCGCATTCTGCGTTTCCAGTTTAGCAGCCAAACCAGCCAGCTGCTCAGTACGTTTATTCACTTTTATTTCCAGCCCGACATTTAACGCCTCGGTCTGTTTGCGGGACTCTCTTAAATGCATGACCATCTGCTGCAAGGCCTGGCTTAATTGTCCAATCTCATCATTTCCAGCCGCTGGAATCGAAACCGCCTCTTCGCCCTGACTAATCTGGACAGCAGCCTGCGTTAAATGGCGTATAGGACGGGTAAAATATCGGGCCAGATAATATGTAATCAGCCCCAGAAAAAGAGCCAGCGCCAGTGTCAGCCATAACATACGATCCCGCAAAGCAAGCGATTGGGCACGCAGTTGATGCAGGGTGAAACTCGCCCCCAAATGCAGAACCCGCTCCGGATGGGCATGATCGAAACGGACAGCGCCAAGCAGTAGTACCATGCCCTGTTCATCAAACAGATACTCTTTCACTGTCTCACCGGCATGCTCAAAACGTTGTTGTAAATATTCAGGCCTTATCTGAAAATCATCCTGCAACCTTGCCTGACGCTGGTATTCAAATGCCATCGCCTTGTCAGCATCGGGGTGAATCAGGTAATCGCCATTGGCATTGCTGATAAAGAACTGCCGCGCACCGGATTCACTTCGGAGCGATTCGGCAAACAGGTTGAAATCAACATTGATTAACAGAACCGCAAACAGTTCGCCCCGATCATCAGCCAGCGCGGTAGCTACCCGCAGCATCGGCTGCGGCGGCTGGGTAATAATGCCGTGCTCCTTGTTCAAGCTGATCTTTGAAAACTGAAATTCGCCCGGTTTAAGTTTAATCGCATCGAGAAAATAGTTCCGCTTGCCCTTTTGCATCAGTCCATCTTTAGCAATGGTAGTGACACCGCGCTGCAACCGCGCCACACGCACCAGTTCACGGCCGCCATCAGCCACGCCGATAATGCGAATCTGATAATACATTGCGCGTTGAACCAGTACATCGACGCACAACGACTCAATCCGCCCAAAATCAAATGCTATCGGGTGATATATTACCGGACTATCCTGATTAGAGGATGCCATGCTGGCGTATTGTTTGGCAAGCAATTGCATCGGCTCAGAATGCACTAGGTAGGAAACGTCATTTTTAATCAGTGCAGCTTGATATTCCAGTTTGTCAGCATCCTGAATTACTTGTAGAGAAAGGCTTTTGATAGCCTCCTGCTGCAATAGCTGATCGGATTCATGATACGCCATAATAGCCACGCCAACCACGCCAAACAGCGTGACTACAAATGAAACCAGCGCAAATTTTACCGGCAGCGACACATGCATGGATGCATACTTCCTTTTCTTGATCACCCTATTGAGTCCGATAAAGGAGTTATCTATTCTGACAGGGTGGTGTATTTACACTGAAGGATCGCCTTAAAGCCGCTCCTCCTGGGTTATGTGTTACGCTTGTGTATAAATATTGTGAGCAACATGTGTGCCATCAGTGCTTTAGGGTCAAGTCTTGCAATGCAGCATTGGGCAAATCATGGATTGCTTTCAGATCAAGCTATTTGTTATATCGATTGATTTAGTCTACATTGTATGTCATTATAAGACCTGACTCCGATACCCCTTACAAGCCCCATTTTAATGCCTAAATGGGCCTTCTCCTCCTCTTTCTCTTATCCCCATCTCCTATCCCCCTCTCCTCCTTCTCCTCTCTTCTTCCCTCTTCTTCTTTACCCACACCCACCCACCTTCCCCCTTACTCACTACATCTACTACTACTATATTTACCCCTACCTCCACCATTACATCTACTATCTCCTCTCTCATCCTAACTTCTCT
>CAYZJL010000046.1:0-13265 GCA_964478615.1 uncultured Zetaproteobacteria bacterium | reverse complement strand
ACCGCTTCTTTGCAGTATGGGGAATAGGCTTTTTTTCGGCTAGTTCCTTTTGGCACACCACACCTCCAATGACCGATGTATCATTCTTAATGTGTACAAAAGTATGATATGTCGATCATATTGGTGAAATAGCCAACTGTTTGCAAGAACTTTTTAGTCACAGCTAAAAAAGAAGAACCGCGAATTCACGCTAATGGATGCGAATGAAAAACCAAATTCTGATTCAGGTGGCTTTGGAAAAAGGTCAGTTCCGTGTATCTTTCGCGACCTTTAGTTTTTGACTACTGCCCAACAACCGGAGTTTTTCATGCAGGTTTCACCTCTTACCGCCCTATCACCACTGGATGGCCGCTATGCCAGCAAAACTGCTGATCTGCGTCCGATCTTCAGTGAATATGGCCTGATTAAAGCACGTGTGACTGTTGAAGTGCGCTGGTTGCAGATGCTGGCCGCCAACAAAGACATTGTGGAGGTTGCCACCTTTTCTGCTGACGCCAATGCATTTCTTGATAGCATTGTCTCTGACTTTGCTGAAGCTGATGCAATCCGCGTTAAAGCCATCGAAGCAACCACCAACCACGATGTCAAAGCAGTGGAATACCTGCTCAAAGAGAAAGTCGCCGATCACAAAGAGCTGGCTTCTGTCTCTGAGTTTTTCCATTTTGCCTGCACCTCAGAAGATATTAACAACCTCTCGTATGCTTTAATGTTAAAAGAGGCGCGTGATACGGTGTTGCTGCCATCACTCAATGGCATTGTAGAGAGCCTCGCTAATGGCGCTAAAACATATGCTGCACAGCCTCTACTGGCTCGCACCCACGGACAGACCGCCAGCCCTACTACCATGGGTAAAGAGTGGGCCAATGTAGCTTACCGCATGCAGCGTACCGTTGATCAAATTGCTGCGACACCAATTTTAGGTAAAATCAATGGTGCTGTTGGTAATTACAATGCGCATCTGGCCGCCTACCCTGAGCTTGATTGGGCTACGATTGCCAAAGGCTTTGTCGAATCACTAGGCATCACCTGGAACCCATACACCATTCAGATCGAACCGCATGATTACATTGCCGAACTCAATGATGCCCTGGCGCGATTCAACACCATCCTGATCGATTTCTGCCGCGATATCTGGAGCTATGTATCACTCGGCTATTTCAAACAGAAAGTGGTTGCCGGTGAAGTCGGTTCATCCACTATGCCGCATAAAGTGAATCCTATCGATTTTGAGAATGCCGAAGGCAACCTTGGTTTAGCCAACGCAGTGCTATCTCATTTGGCCCAGAAACTACCCATCTCGCGCTGGCAGCGTGACCTGACCGACTCCACCGTCTTGCGTAATCTGGGGGTTGGTTTTGGTTATTCTATTCTGGCTTATAGCTCAGCGCAAAAAGGTATCGGCAAACTGGAAATCAATGCGGATCGCATCAATGCCGACCTTGATGCCAGCTGGGAAGTGCTTGGTGAAGCCGTACAGACAGTCATGCGTCGCTATGGCCTGGAAAATCCTTATGAGCAGATGAAAGCCCTCACACGCGGTACTGGCATCACTCCTGAACGCCTGCGTGACTTTATTGGCACGCTCGAGATTCCCGAAGATGCCAAACAACTATTATTGGATATGACGCCAGCCAGCTATATCGGTAATGCGGCAGAACAAGCGACACACATTGATCGCTTCCTGAAATCATAAAGAGAGAGCGATAATATGGGCAGAGCATATCAAAATAAAAAAGTATCCATGGCCAAAACAGCCGGTGCCAAGACCAAGGTCTATTCCAAATATGGCAGAGAGATTTATGTGATCGCCAAAAGTGGTGGCACCGACCCCAATGGCAATCTATCGCTGCGCCGCATCATTGATAACGCCAAAAAAGATCAGGTTCCAGCCCATGTGATCAAAAATGCCATCGAAAAAGCCGAGGGTGGTAGCGGGGAAGATTTTGCCAGCGCGCGCTATGAAGGGTTTGGGCCTGGTGGCTGTATGATGATCGTGGATTGTCTGACGGATAATAACAACCGTACCTACAATGATGTGCGTCAATGTTTCAATAAAAATGGTGGCAAACTTGGTGGCCCGGGCGCTGTTGCTCACATGTTTGATCATCAAGCAGTGTTCGTATTCAAAGGTGATGATGAAGAGAGTGTGCTGGAAGCACTGATGATGGCAGATATTGATGTCACTGATATCGAATCAGAAGAGGGCTTAATCACTGTGCTGGCTCCACATACTGAGTTTTTCAAAATCAAAACGGCGCTAACAGCAGACACGCCGGATATACACTTTGAAATGGAAGATATTTCTCAGGAGCCGCAAACGATCTGCAATATCGGTGGCGATGATGCTGTCACATTTGAAGCTCTTGTTGATGCGCTAAATGACTGTGATGATGTACAAAAAGTGTATCACAATGCAGAGACAGAGAACTAATGAACAGGCCTCATGTACGGGAGTAGGACTTTTTCCTTTTCTCATGTCGCTCAAATAGTTTCCAGTTCAGGATAGGAATGTTTTTAATGATCTCGATCGGAATACGATAAATTTCCGCTCGTTCTGCTGTGCGGATTTCAGGATAACGAATGTCATTAAAAAAGATTGATACCTCTCCAAAAAAACCGCCCGCTTCTATCGTTTCCAACACTTTTTCTGTGCCCACTTTAACCGTGCCACATTTCACCAGATAAAGTTGTTGATCATCCATATCAAAAAGATGGCCGGCCGGATAGGTCTCCAGCTTAATCTGCTCGACGATTTTGTTTAAGGTAATGTGAGAAATCGCCTCATCAAACAGCGGCAAATTCTCCAGGAATTGCCAGCTCTCACCCAGACGTTCAATATCATCATACAGGCTGTTAAGTCGAACAAAGTCAGCATACAGTTGACTGGAAATACTAAGCACCTTCACAAAACTCTCGCTGCGGCAGGTATGCGAGGCAGGGCAGCGCTGCAGGGCTGACAACTCTCCCAACAAAGAACCAGCATACAATTTTACCTTTGTATGATGTTTTGAGTCAATCATTTCAACTGAACCCGACAACACAAGATAGAGATGATCATTCACAACCCCCTCTTTGATGATAATCGTACCAGGCGCAATAGAAACCGTTTCATTATTCAATAAAATACGCAACTGATGCTGGGGAGCCGACGGAAAATCATCGGATAAAAATTTATATGCCCGTTGCATGCCAAAGTTCTGATAGGTGGGGATCAACACATCAACCGCTCCAAAAGGCATATCAGAGCCGATCTCCTTTTGCTCATCATTCAACGCCAGTGCGGTATGCGCAAGAATAATCTTTTTCGATTCGTCGTCCTTAAAATCACAGGCATTACCATGAATCAGCCCGCCACCAATATCGATCTTCTTCACATCCACCGGTGTTAAATAATCTGCCCGCACTTTTTCAAAAAAGGGTTGTGAAATACCCCCATCACCCTCTTCTTTTGACAACATCGACCGCAGCACTTTTAATGAGGAGATATCAGCAAAATGACCGTAACTACGGTATCCATTCTCCCATAAAGCCCGGAATATAAATATATTGGTTTCGACCGGGTGTGGTGAAAAAATCGGCTTTACATCTAACCCTTCCACATCATTCCAACGGTCAAAATCCAGATCGTGTACGTCGAAATAATCGGAAAAACGACTCTCATCCATGCCGAGCAATGCGCTCAGTTTTTTTGTAACCGAGGCACGCACCAGCTTAGTAGCAAAATATTTTATGCGTCGATCAGTACGAATAAGCGTTGGCAGACCAGCAAAATGATCATCATGTGAGTGGGTATGAAAGATGCCTTCAATCTCGTTAATACCAATACCAAGGGCCGTCAGCGTCTCAGGTAAATTGGGACCTGCATCAATCAGATAGATTTTTCCATGAAACATAATAATAGAGGACATCGAAGGACGGTGCACATCCCAGCCGTCCCCTTCACCTGAATGAATCACTGAAAAATATTGTCTTTTAATACTATAAAAGCCCAGCGCAAAGGTTGATGTGTATTGTTCATGCTCCATCAAGTTAAGATTGATCATGACCGTTTCATCCTGATAATCAAATTCAAACTGATTGTAAGCTATACGCCTGACACCCAAGCCATTACGTATTTCCACGTGTTCACTCTCAATAACACAGGCATCAAGAATATCTTCTGATGCATGAATGCAGCCAAAAGCAAAGGCCTTCTTCATGCTAATCATCTCATTTGCATCATCCTCGCTTACACCGGCTTCAATCAACTCCTCGGTTGAAACCAAACCATAGTTGCCCCGATAAATATATTCCATTTGCGCATGAATTTGCTCTTTTGCCCCCATCAAGACCGGTTTCACACCAGTATTGTTCGGATGGTTCGGCAATAACATACCCTGATTATAAAGCATTTGCAGGACAGGAAATTCAGACATATTCGCAAAACTGCCTTTTTGCAACATGCTATCAGAAAGCAGAATGGCATTCGGGCCGGTTTCATACGTGATACCATGATCCTCTTCTGACACAATCAATCCCGAATGAATGAGGTGCTTTACACTATCGGCAGGGCAACCGCATAAAATACGCAGATCTGCTCCGGGCACATCAAGCCAAAAGATTCCGGCTGAGACACAGATTTTATTGATCTTTTTTATCATATCAGTCCCCTCATAAATGAAACCCTCTGCTCTGCAGATAGGTTTCTACCAGCTCAGCTGTATATATCCACGTTTCAATACCTTATTAAGTGCAGTATAGATGGTTTTATTCATAATGGTGTGTGGTAGATCATAGTTTTAACCCAAGACTCTATATTGCCATTGGATGCAGGATGTGAGCATGGGGTTTTTAGCGCCAAAAAAAAGCCTGCGACATTGCGCAGGCTTTTTTAAATAGATTTATCTACAAGGCACTCAGTCCAGGCGCGTACGCTCTTCCTGCTCCTGTGCCGTTTTACACTCAATGCATAAGGTTGTAACAGGACGAGCCTGCAAACGTTTCACACTGATATCACCACCGCATGAATCGCATTCACCAAAATCACCATCCTGCAAACGTTCAATCGTCTGATTGATTTTCTTGATTAATTTACGCTCTCGATCCTTGATGCGCAGATCAAAATTGCGATCCGTTTCCATACTCGCTTGATCAGTTGGATCAGGGAATGATGTCTGCTCCTGCTCTGTCATTGCATGCACATTTTCGCTTTGACCGACTTCCAGTTCATCTTTCCAGTCAGTCAGCTGCTTCTCAAAAGCTTTTAATTGTGTATTGGTTAAGGCCATTGCCATCCTCCCGAAAACAGGGCTATTCATTTGATGAATCGCCAAAAGGGCGCGAACCATAGCGATTCTTATGAATAGTGTAAATAAAACCCGTTCATGCATAAGATTCTGCCATGTCTGAAACAACTCATGATACCAATACTTTGATCATAGGCCAAGGGCTAGCTGGCTCAATGCTTGGCTGGAAGCTTATGCAACAAGGGCAAAACATCAGGATTGTGTGTGATGAAGCAGCCCCGTCTGCTTCTCGTGTGGCTGCTGGACTGTTCAACCCCATCACTGGACAACGCCTGGTATTACAAGAACAGGCTGAGCAGATCATACCTACAGCCCTGCAATATTATCAGGAACTGGAAAAGCAGTTCGGACAGACGTTCTTTCACAACAAGCCCATGTTGCGCATTCTTAAAAATGACAAAGAACTTCAAACACTCGATACACGCCGTAAGGACAAAGCTTACATGCCTTATCTGGGCAACCACATCAACACTCTGGAACCGATAAACGCCCCTCACGGTCTATGTGAACAAACAGAGACAGGCTATCTGGATACCAATGCGCTGCTGGATTGTTTGTCTGCATATTTTATAGGCCAACACAGTTACATTGCGGATCATTTTAATTACAGTGATTTAATCATCACGCAAAATGGCATTATCTGGAAACATATTCATGCCGAACGCATTATCTTTTGCCAGGGTTTTATGGACAAGGATAACCCGTGGTTTAAACACCTTCCCTTTCAGCCCGCCAAGGGTGAAATCCTTACACTCACATCAGATAGCCCATTGCCAACAACGATCATCAACGGTGGCAAATGGCTGTTGCCATTGCACAATGGACAATACAAAACAGGAGCCACGTACAGTCACGATCTATCTACTCTCGAAGCCACGCCTAAAGCCAGAACAGAGCTACTGAACGGGCTGCAAAAGCTATTTCAATCAGCCCCGAGTTTTAATGTCATCCAGCAACAGGCAGGTGTTCGCCCCAACACACGGGACAAACACCCCTTCATTGGTCTGCATCCGGAAAAAGTACAGATCGGTATTTTCAATGGTTTTGGTTCCAAAGGATCCATGCTGATCCCACATTATGCTCAGGCTTTTGCGAACCATCTCCTCGATGGCACGGTGATCCCCCATGAAGCTGACATTATTAGAATATCTGATCGCAACAGAAAGATCAGTAGCAAAACAACTGCACGGATTTCATTGACAGAACGTGTGCATCAAAACCTGCTTCCCCACATTCAGGCCGTATGCAACATAGAACGAAGCCCTGGCAACAACAGACAGAATCATTACATCGCGATTGATGCCACCGCAGGGAATGGCCATGACACCCTGTTTCTTGCACGTCACATTCAGAATCGTGGACAACTGTTCGCATTCGATGTTCAAAAACAGGCCATCGACAACACCTACAAACGATTAAAAGAAGCTGAACTAAATGATCATGCAACACTATCTTGTTGCGGCCATGAGCACATGCTCGAACACATTCCTCATGCACTTGTCGGCAAAGTGAATCTCATCATGTTCAATCTGGGCTATCTGCCGCATGCAGACAAAACAGTCATCACACACACAAACAGCACCATGCAAGCGCTCAATGCATCGATTCAACTCATCGCACCGAATGGGCGCATCTCTATTCTGGCCTACCCCGGCCATGCCGGTGGTGATCAAGAAGCCGCCGCTGTTCTCGCATGGCTCGATCAGCTTCCCTCAACATTCACCGTCATCAAACATGCATCATTGCATGCAAACAAATACTCGCCGCAGTGGTTTGAAGTGATTCATGAAAGTCTCTAACCCAAACTATTCATAAACGCTTGTTGTGTGAGACCAGCAACTCACTAAAACCCTGCATCCATATGCTGGCCAATTCAGACAGCGGCGTGGGCTCAATAAAACAGGAGAGGCTGACAATGCCCGACTGCAAACCGCAGGGATTAATGGCAGCAAACCATGCCGGATCAACATCCACATTAAGCGCCATGCCGTGATAAGCCACACCACGCGTAATGCGCACGCCCAATGCCGCAACTTTACCCTCGTCTGTCCATACACCGGGAAAACCACAGCGACGCTCTGCCTCTACCCCCTCTGATTTCAACAGATCAATGCAGGACTGTTCCAGCAGATGCACATAAGCCTTCACGCCGATATCACGTTGTCGCAAATTGATAATGGGATATAACATGAGCTGGCCGGGGCCATGAAAAGTCATCTCACCACCACGGTCTGAATGCACCACAGGGGCAGGCAATAGATCACCCAATCGATTATCCACGCCACGCCGGCCAGTGGTGTATACCGGCTCATGTTCACAACTGAAGATAGCTTCTAAATCCAGCCCCTCTACCACTGCCTCTGCACGCGCCTGCAACATCTGCCAGACTGCTTCATATGGCTGCCGAGCCAACCACTGTGTATTGATCAAACATCCCTCATTCATAAGACCGAAGCAGAACGGCCTGACTACGGTTTGTCCACCGCTTAATCCAGAGGCCCGTTCTTAAGGTCAATATCCAGTTCAAGCTCCAATGCATTGAGCAGGTTATCATCCAACGATTTTTCATCCACGGGCTTTCCATCTACAAGTTTGGTATACATGGATTCAATCAGCTCTGCATAGTGTTCATGAATATTACGGCGTTTAAGTTTTAAGGTTGGGGTTAACAAACCACCACCTTGAGTCCACTCCTCATCAACAAATCGAAACCCCTTGACCTGCATATAGCTGGAAAGATCATACTCATCATGATGTATGCGCAGCATTAACCACGCTGAGATAAGCCTGTTATCTTGCCAATCTTCAGGCAATGGGTGTGGATGCTCCAGCCCCCAGGCTGCTTGAATTGCGGCTTCATCAGGTACAATCAGTGCCGTCACATAAGCTCTGTTATCAGCAATGACCATCGATTGCATAAAACAGGGATCCTGATTGAGGTGTTGCTCAATCACAGCCGGAGGGATATTTTCTCCATTTGATAAGACCATGATCTCCTTTTTGCGATCCACAATGGTGATATAACCATCATCATCCATCTCAACCTTGTCACCGGTATAGAGCCAGCCATCGGCATCCATGGCTTTGGCCGTTGCTTCGGGCTGCTTCCAATAGCCCTGCATCACCATCGCTCCTTTGACCAACAGCTCGCCGTCATCAGCACGCTTAAGCAGCACCCCTGGCAGTGCAGGCCCGACCGATGCCGGTTTGATGCAGGATTCCACATTCACACTGAGCACAGGCGAAGTTTCAGTCAGACCATATCCGGGCAGTACGGTAATATCTGCAGCCAGCAGGAAGCGGGCAATATCCGGATGCAGTGCCGCACCTCCGGAAATAAACAGACGAATATGGCCGCCCATTTTTTCGCGCAGCTTGGCATTGACCACGTTGTCCAACACGCCCCAGAGCACTGCTTTGAGGCCGGACAGCTCTTTCCCCTGCTGCTTCAGTTCAAAACGCTGCATGCCCAGTTTTTGAGCTAAAGCAAAAAGCGTCCGTTTAATAGCTGGCCCTGCCGCCAGTTTGGATTGCACGCCGGCATAAATTTTTTCATACAATCGCGGCACCGACACCATCACAGTTGGTTGCACCTCCGGCATATCGCGTAACAAGGTTGTTACATCTTCCGCATATGCAATCTCTGCCCCACAGGCCGTAGGCAAAAAGTGGCCGACCATGCGTTCAAAGGCATGTGACGTCGGTAGAAATGAGAGAAACAGATCATCAGAAAATACCGGCACCCCACCCAAACCTGCAGCCACATCGCTCAACAGATTATGATGTGTCAACATCACACCTTTGGGGTGACCTGTAGTACCCGATGTGTAAATCAACGTGGCCAGGTCATGGCGACTTGGACATGCCGCTTGCAAACGGTGATCCCAACTTTCGTCATCAATAATCGCCCTGATACTATCCACGCCATGAAAGGCTCGCCGTTTCACAGTCAGGCCATCGAGTTTATCTGACTGATCACCCTCTTCGACCAGTACCAATGAGATTTCAGTATCTTTGAACACATATTGCACCGCTTCAGCCGGGTCGGTGAAATAGGCAGGTACTGTTACTGCCCCCAATCGCAGGATAGCAAAGTCAGCAATAAACCATTCGGGACAGTTATGTCCCAACAGACCGACGCGATCACCCGGTTGAATACCTTCAGACTCTAACCATGCTGCCAATCGCAATACCGATTGTTGCACACGAATGCGTGACCATGAAAGCCAGCGCCCATCACCTTGCCTGCTTCGCAACAGCGGTTTATCCAGCCACTCTGGCGGTGACGACAATAGCAGGTCAGATAGACAGTTGGCCTGCTCCACCTGCATTAAGCCGGGACAATGTTGTTTATTCTCGGAAGCCATCTAACACCTCCATATTATCAGGATATTTATAGCCACATGCTTCAATCCGTTGCCTTAATTCAAGCGCATCAAAGGTTGCAAAATAACGCAACAGGCCACCGCGAAATGGTGGGAAGCCGATACCATAGACAAAAGCAGCATCCAGGTGTTGAGGATCATCGACTACGTTTTCATCCAGACAACGCAGTGCTTCCATCAACATCGGAATCAGACAGGCATCGGATATGGCGCTCACCGACATCACATCCGCCTTCATTGCCAGGTCTGCATCAAACCCATGTTCCAGCTGCTTCGCCGATGGCAAATATTTAACCAGACCTGGATTCAACGCCCCCTGCTTACCCTGATCATATAAAAAGAACCCTTTGCCAGACTTTTCACCCAGCAGACCATCGGCAACCATGCGTTTAAAAAAATCGGGCATGGTTTGAGCAGTGTCAAAGGCTTCAACCAGATGTTGGCCAACATGCTGACAAATATCCAAACCTACCCGATCTGCCAGTTCAAGCGCCCCCATCGGCATACCAAAATGCTTGAGGGCGCCGTCAATATGTTCAGGCTTCTGACCAGCTTCAGCCAGCTTCAAAGCGGCAAGCATAAATGGCATCAAACAGCGATTAATCAAAAAGCCGGGGCTATCCGCCACAATGATCGGGAACTTGCCCCACGACGTCGCCAGAGCACAGGTTTTATCCAGCGTTTCTGCTGTTGTCTTCTCTCCCGCAATGACTTCAACCAGTGGCATTTTTGGAGCGGGGTTAAAAAAGTGTAGGCCTGCAATACGACCGGCATTTGCACGCCGGTGCTGCATCTCTGAAATCGACAGTGATGACGTATTGGAGAGTAGCAGTGTATCTTTTGACACCGATTTACTCACATCAATCCATAGTTTTCGTTTCACTTTGATATCTTCCAGTACCGCTTCAATCACCACATCAGTATCATCTAGTCCACTGGCATCGAGCACCGGACGAATACGGTTCAATCGTTGTTGGTTGCTTCTACCACGCCGACTGGCCAAACGACTCAACCCTTTCATACCACGGCCCAAGGCATCTGCTGAAAGCTCGTGCAGATCAACATGCATGGTTTTTGTCGCTACCCATGCAATGCCACCACCCATCACACCAGCACCATACACCGCTGTTTTGTTAAATCCGGAGACAGCTTCACGCCCACGCCTGGCAGCATCCTGCTTCTTCAATGCTTCGCCCAAATGGAATACGCGAATCAGGTTCTTGCATGTAGGCGTCACGGCCAACTGCCCCAGAGATTGCGCTTCTCGCTGCAGTGCCTGCCTGTCAGGCATGGCAATGATCTCTTTTAGCAGGCCAATCACGGTCGGAATAGCCGGGTATGCCGTTGACAGATCTAGTCCCTTAAAGCGTGCATAAGCCTTTTTCTCTACCTGTTGAAAAAACAGGGCACGCAACGGCCACAATTTCAACCACCATGGATTAAACTTGCGCGCGGTCACCTTGCCTTTGGAGAGCAGAAACCCAACCGCCTCTTCAAGCTGTTCTGGCTGAACACATAACGCTGCCAAACCGATACGTTTGGCTTTTCTGGCATCGACGGACTGACCACTTAAAATCATCTCAACGGCTTTCATCCAGCCTACCCGTTTGGGCAACCGTACACAGCCACCAAAACCGGGGTGGATACCGATTTTAATTTCAGGCAGGGCCAACTGTGTTTTTTTATCTTCTATCGCCGCGATATAATCACAGGCCAGAGCAAGCTCTAAACCACCACCCATACATGCGCCTTGCACCAGAGCAATGGAGATTGATGGCAACACCTCAATACGTCGGCACAGAGTCTGCCCTCGTTCAGCCAGTTTCGTCGCTTCACCCGCATCTTTCACAGCAGCTATCAAATCCAGGTCTGCTCCGGCAACAAAACAACCAGCCATACCACTTTCCAGAATCAGCACTTGGGGAGGATCAACCTCCAGCTCATCCAGACAAGTCTCTAATTGTTCAATGCATACTTCATCAAGCACATTGACCGATTTATCTCTGCGCGCAAATCTCAATCGTACTTGGGTTTGTCCCGAAGCAGTCGATCCCCGAGATAAGGCTACGGTACTCATGTTTCCATTCCGGCGGACTCACTGGAGAGCAACACAGCACCACCCTGACCGCCACCAATACACAGTGTAGCCATCCCCAAACCACCATCAACATCCCCACGCAGCTGTCTTAACAGCGTCAGAATCAATCGTGCTCCGGTCATGCCTACCGGATGCCCCAAGGCAATTGCACCACCATGCACATTCAAACGTTCCATCTCCGGTGCCCCCGGCGGCGATGACCAACCCTGTTGTTCAGAAAAGGTCGTGGACTCCATCGCTTTCAAACAGGCCAACACCTGCACAGCAAACGCTTCATTGATCTCCACCCGTGCCATATCCGACATACGCAAACCGGCTGATTGTAATAGCGCATGCGAAGCAATCACCGGGCCTAAGCCCATACGTTTCGGATCACAACCCGAATAGGCCCAGTCATGCAGGCATCCCAACACAGGCCAGCCTTGTGCTTGCGCTTTTTCACGGCGAGTCAACATTAGCATGGCTGCACCATCAGTGATTTGCGAACTATTGCCTGCTGTTACCGTACCCAGAGGCCGATCAAATACCGGTTTTAATTTGCTTAATGCTTGCATGGATTGAGCTGCCCGAATGCCCTCGTCGCGATGCACATCTCTGAATGAAGGCGCTGCAAAGAGATGCATCACCTCACCTTCAAACCAGCTATCATTCCAGGCGGCATCTGCACGCTGGTGGCTTTGCAATGCGAACGCATCCTGCTCCTGGCGTGAAATGGAAAATTCCCGCGCCAACAGTTCAGCAGTCTGCCCCATGCCCATACCAATAGTGGAATCCGTAAATCCTTCCAGCAGGGCAATACGCGGTTTCCATGGTGCTTTGGCAACCTCTGCCAAAACCGGAAGCTTTTGTTGAAGTGTTCGTGCCCTTGGCCACTTGGCCATAGCCGCGCGAAAACGATCATGGAACAGCAGTGGTGCGTGTGTCATTGATTCGACACCGCCAGCAATAACTACATCAGAACGACCTAGCTGAATTTTCTCTGCCGCATCGGTAACCGCTTGCATGCCCGAAGCACAATTGCGATGCACGGTATGGGCTGGAACAGTATGTGAAAGGCCCGCTGTTAAACTAATCACCCGTGCTATATTGGTGGCTTCAGCAGGCTGAATCACATTTCCTATGATCACCTGATCAATATCATCAGCCTGCACTGGTGAGCGCGATAACAACTCACGTAACGTCAACGCCCCCAAATCAACCGCACTCAACGTATCAAAAGCACCTGAACTTTTGCCCAGTGGCGTACGAATACCGGCCACAATGACCACATCGTTCGGCTTCTTCTTTATTGCCTTTCGTTTCGCCATACGAACTCCTTCGCCCGGTCAAAAACATACAGTCTACATGTAAGTGTACTACATAAAGCATGAAAAGTCAGTTATTCACTATATAAGTTGTTCTTGGTCGTTTCAACGCCATGATTCTTAATATGTAAGCGCTTGATCTTAAATGGAGCCGATGTCCGGAATCGAACCGGAGACCTTCTCATTACGAGTG